>JBGAWZ010000054.1:5344-13600 GCA_044227335.1 Candidatus Zixiibacteriota bacterium
AAGTTGACGAGTCTATGCGCGACGGCGAGGAGCCATTCTCGTACGCGGTCCGTCTTGCCAAAGAAAAGGCGCTGGCTGTTCACACCGATGATCAAACAGCAGTATTCGGCTTTGACACCATAGTGGTGATTGGCGGAAAAGTGCTGGGCAAGCCGGTCTCGCCCGAAGACGCGATGGCTATGCTTCGAATGTTGTCGGGGCAGTCACATCAGGTCTGCACAGCGATCGCGATAGCGATCGGCAATCGGATTGACGTTGCCGACCGTGATATCACGACCGTGAAATTCAAACCGGTCACCGACGCGCAAATCGCCGAGTACGTTCGCAACGGCGAGCCGATGGACAAAGCGGGTGCCTACGGAATTCAAGGAATGGGGGGGTTTTTGGTTGACAGCATCGACGGGAACCTTGATACTGTCATCGGATTGCCGCGCAATCTGTTAGATCACTTGTGCGCGACATTACTCGAAAGCCATAGGTAACCGTACTCGCATGTCCGAACTATACATAAGGTTAGGCAAAGCACTTAAACTAGAACGTCAGAACAAGGGCCTGTCCCTCGCCCAGGTTGCCGACCAGTTAAAGTCATCCGAATCGACCCTTGAAAAAGTTGAAGAAGGAGATTTTTCAACTTTCTCATCCCCTGTCTATTTCAACCTGTACGCAAAGTCGTATGCTGAAGCGCTGGGTGTGGATTTCACTCGCACGCTCGACGCCATCCGCGATGACTTGGGCGAAGTAAACGGTATGGCCGCGCCAGCGACCGTGAGCAAGCCCACAATCCCCGCGCCACTTGAGGAAATCCCACAGCACGGTCGCAAAAAGAAACCGGTCTGGCTGTTCATCCTGCTGGCGGTGATTGTACTCGGAGCGTTGGCGGCATGGATACTTCTGGGTGGTAAAGGAACGCAATCTCGTCAGGATCAGGCGGTGACTCCCCCTGTGGTTGTAAAGCCGATGATCGACACGTCGGTTGTACAGACGGATACAACTGTTTTCACTCTTTCACTTTTGGCGCGTGGGTCAAGCTGGGTGGCCCTGATGACCGACGGCGACACTGCGCTCTACAGGACTTTTTCGGCCGGCGAAACCCTTGAAGTTTCGGCGGTTCGGCAAATGATTCTCACCGTGGGTACACCGACCCAAATCGATCTAAGACTCAATGGTCATCCTGTCAAACTGGCCGACCGCTCGGGGCGGATTGCCAATCTGGTGATTACACCCGGAAATGTTCGAGCCTACACCGGCGTGACTGACTCAAGCAAAGTCGGCATGAATTCAGATTCTCTCGGCACGACGCCGACAACCGGCGGCGGACCGGTCGACAGTTCCCAGCGGAGTCAATCCGGCGGGGGGAGATAGTCTATGTGGCTCAAAAATGTCATCGCAAAGTTTCAGCTAAGGCGCTACCGCTCCCAGATGGCGCCATCGTCGTGGAGCTTTCCAGGCGATCTGATGAAATCTCACAAGATTCTCATTTGTCTTCCGGCTGGACTGCGAGAATTAACTTTGGTAAAGAGCTTTCTGCCGACCATCATGTACCTGTTCAAACCATCAGAAATCACGTTGCTCGCGATGCCGGGAATCAAAGTGACTGATATCTACCCGCGCAAAGGAGTCCAGCTCTTAACGCCGTCGGTTGAACAACTCAACTGGAGCGGCCTGCCGAAAAAGAGCTTCGTCAAAACCTTGCAGGGACAGAAATTTGATATGCTACTGGACATGAGCATCGAATCGAGCGAATTCATGTCGGCGATTCTGCTCAGCTTCCCGCAGGCGATCCGGATCGGTCGAGGGAACCATCTGGGGAATCCGTACTACAATCTTGAGATTAAGACGAAATACCTGCGCGACGAGCGCAACATTTACCGTTCGATGCTGGCCACGATCGGCCAGGTGATCAACCGGAATATCGACAACGCCATGACCGCCGAGGGTTCGGCGCAATAGCGGAGGGGATGTGTATCTAAAGCAACTGGAAATAGTCGGCTTCAAATCGTTTGCAAATAAAACCGTTGTCAAATTCGCTACCGGCGTAACCGCAGTGGTCGGGCCGAATGGGTGTGGGAAGACCAACATCCTCGACGCTCTCCGCTGGGTACTGGGGGAACAACGTCCCACCCGCCTTCGCGGCGGCAAGATGGAAGAGGTTATTTTCAACGGCACCCGTGATCTCAAACCGCTGGGGATGGCCGAGGCCTCGCTGACCGTGATCAACGACCGCGGTGTCTTACCGACTGAATACAACGAAGTACAGATCACTCGTCGGTTGTTCCGCTCGGGTGAGTCGGAATATCTGCTTAACCGAGTGCCCTGCCGATTGAAAGATATCACTGATCTGTTTGTCGATACCGGCATGGGGGCGCATTCGTATTCGGTCATCCAGCAGGACATGGTTGACTCGGTCATTTCGGATAAAGCCGAGGAGCGTCGCTTTCTCTTTGAAGAAGCGGCCGGTATTACCAAATACAAACAGCGCAAGAATGCGGCGCTCCGTAAGCTGGAAGCGACCGACCAGGATCTTCTTCGCCTGAAAGATATCTACGCCGAAGTGAAGACCCGCTCTACCTCGCTCTATCGCCAGCACAAAAAAGCCGAGCGGTATCAGTTGCTGGCCGACGAGTCGAAAGCTTGGGAAATTTACTTGGCGGCGACTCGAGTCCGCACCAGCGAAGATGAGCGCCGTCAATTGCAGGGACAGAAAGACGCGCTGGCCGATCAGAAAATCGCGCGGGAGACTTCGCTTGATACGTTGTCGGTCAATCTCGAATCGGGTCGGGTTAAGCAACTTGAAAACGAGCAACAACTGAGTGCGTCGGCCGCCGAAGTCTATCGCCTGTCCGAACAGGCTCATTCACTGGAAAAAGAAATTTCGGTCCTCACTGAGAAAAAGACTGCGGCCGGACTACTCATCGAAAAGAACCAGCAGGAGATTCTGGCTATCGACCAGCGCCGCGCCGGCATCACGAGTCAAGCGGCCGAAACTGAGCAGGAGATTGCCTCGCTGAAAGCCGAACTCGATCGGGTGACTACCGAGCTGAAGGCCGCCGAATCTGTGCAGGGCGACGCCGACCGTCGGCTACAGCAAGCCCGCACTTCGCGCGAAGAGCGGAATATCAAGCTGATCGAACTGGAAAGCCGCCTCTTCTCCGGCAAAAACGAAGAGCAATCGCTCAAAGAACAAGAAACAGAACTGCTGGCGATTGTGCAGTCGTGCGCCACCGCTATTGAGGCATCACGTCAAAAGCAATCAGCTCTCACTGCAGAACTGAATATCCGGCAAGAAGCCGTTCAAAATCTTCTCGCCCGCCGCTCGGAACTGGAACACCAGATCGCCCAAACAGCCAGCCGAATCGAATCGCTAGTCGACAAAGGCGAAGAATTGGCTCTCGAAATCGCCAATCTGACCGCCGCGATCGAGGCCTGCCAGGCGCGCCGTCATCTTCTTGAAGAGATGATGGTGCATTACGAAGGATACGAATCCGACACAGTGGCGGTGCTTGAAAAGAAAGATCAATGGACCGGCCTTGAGGGTACAGTGGCCGAGCGGTTTGTACCAGTCGAGGGGATGGAATCGGCGCTTGAGGCCTCACTTGGTGAGTTGTCCAAATATGTTATCTGCCGCGACCGTCGCTCGGCCGAAGCAATCATCTCGTTTCTGCGCGAAAACAAAAAAGGAAGAATCGGCATTGTCGTGCCTGATTCCGGATCGTTCACTCCCGCTGTCAAGCGTCCGGATTTGAGCCAGTTAAATGTGGTCGGGTGGCTGGATGCCTATGTCTCAACCGACGATACCCTTCGGCCGCTGATGGAAGCAGTTCTAGCCCGCACGGTCGTTTTCCCTGCCGGTCAGTCTCCTGATGCAATTTTGGAACATCTCCCCTATGGATTCCGGGCGGTTTCGACCGACGGGATACTCTACAGCAAGAATGTCATGACCGGAGGGTCGGATGACTCGTTCCCGCTCTTCCGCCGCAAAGAGAAAATTCTCGAGCAGGAAAGCCAAATCGCCGAGCTTTCGGCACGACTTGAGGCATTCCGTGAGTCAAAGAGCCACGCGACCGCAGAACTTGGGGCCGCGCGGGCCGAATCAAGTCAGGCGGCGGCGACCCTTGAATCGCTGGCCGATCAAATAGAGTCGGCTCAGAAAAATCTGTCCGAATCTGATTTCGCCCTGCGATCACTGAGCACCGAATTTGAACGGGTCCAGCGGGAACAACAAGCCACCAATCAAAAGATAGAAAAGATCAAGAGCCGCCAATACACATTGGTTCTCGACGCTACCCAGTTGGCCGAGCAAAAGAGTAATCTCGTTGGATCGCTGGGGAATGAATCGACCAGCCTCGAGGACGCCGAAACCAAGGCCGCCGAGGCGCTTGAGCAGTTGTCGAAACTGCAAATGAGTGAAATCGAGTGGCGGAGCAAGGTGTCGCAGGCCGAGAGCCGGGCCGGGCATCTGCGCGAAATTTCGACGCAACTGGAAGCGACTCGCAAAGCCAACGCTGACGAGTCACAGAATGCTACCCAGGAAATTGCTCACGCTACCGAGCGAATCGCCGGGCTGGAAATAACGCTCAAGGACTTGTTTACCGCGCGACAGGAAGAAACTCGTCGCCAGGAATCACTCCGCGCCGAGCAGACCACGCTGTTGGAGAGTACATCCGAAGTCGAGTCGAAAGCCAAATTGCTTCGCTCGGAACGCGACAAGCTCTCCGAGGAAATTCATGGTCTCGAAACACGAATCAGCGTTTTGCAGTCCGAGGTCGCCAGTGCGGTAGCTCGGATGCAGGATGAACACTCGGTCGATGTGACCACTATTGAAATTGTTAATCCTAATCCGGAGATGACCGCCGATCAGGCCCGCGAGCGGCTTCATCAGCTCAAAGATCAGATTCGCAATTTCGGGGCGGTTAATCTACTCGCTCTTGAGGAATACAAAGAAGCCAGCGAACGAGAGAAATTCCTTGGCGAGCAACTTCGCGATCTGAACACCGCAAAGGACGATCTAACAGCGACTATTACGCAGATCAACTCGACCGCCCGCCAGATGTTCAACGAAACAATGGAAAAAGTGCGGGCCAATTTCCAGCGACTTTTTGTCGAGTTGTTTTCCGGTGGTGAAGCCGATGTCCGGCTTGAAAACCCCGAGGACCCGCTTGAGTCCAATATTGAAATCATTGCCCGCCCGCGCGGAAAGAAACTGCTGTCGATTACGATGATGTCCGGCGGCGAACGCGCCCTGACTGCGATATCGCTCCTCTTCTCTCTCTATCTGGTCAAGCCGTCGCCGTTCTGTATTCTCGACGAAATCGACGCACCCCTCGACGACGCCAATTGCCGACGGTTTTTGAAGATTATCCGGTCGTTCTCCAATCAGACGCAGTTCATTACCATCACGCACAACAAGATCACGATGGAAGCGGCCGACAATTTGTATGGGGTCACTATGGAACAGCCCGGAGTGTCCAAGCTGGTCGGCGTGCGCTTCGGCGGCGGTAACGGTGACGGCCCGGACGACCGAGTGGAAATTCAAGTTGCACCGACCGACGAAGATTTGCCGCAATCGATTCGCGACCGTCTCATGCCCGATCTGAATCTGGCCCGCGATGATTCAGGATCCTCGTCCTCTTCCTGAGCCGGCGCATGGGTTCTTTTTTCGACAAACTCAAGAAGTCACTTTCTCGCACCACCGAAGCGATCACGCAAAAGATCGCCCAAGTGGTGACCGGGCGTCGTATTGATCAGGATTTACTCGACGAACTGGAAGAAATATTGATTTCCGCCGATGTCGGTGTGCAGGCCACCACGCGCCTTTTGAGTCGTATCCAGACAGTTGCCAAAGAGCAAAAGCTGACTGAAGGGGAACAAGTAATTGGTCTGCTCAAAGATGAGATAGCACTGATCCTATCACGAAATGCGGAGCGCGGCACAACCTCGCCGGGGCTTTCGGTCTGGCTGATTACCGGCGTGAACGGTGTCGGCAAGACTACAACGATCGGCAAACTGGCGACCTACTTTGCCGGGCAGAACAAGAAAGTCATGATCGCCGCCTGCGATACATTTCGCGCGGCGGCGATAGATCAGATCAGCATCTGGGCGCAAAGAAGCGGAGTGGAAATTATTCGGTCGCTTGAAAATGCCGATCCGGCCTCGGTCGCTCACGATGCCGCCGCGGCGGCGCAGGCACGCGGGGTCGAGATTCTGCTGGTCGACACAGCCGGGCGACTGCACACCAAATCACACCTCATGGAAGAGCTGAAGAAAATCCGTCGCGTAGTTGAAAAGGCCGCGCCGAGCGCACGGGTGCTCAGCAAGCTGATTATCGACGGAAACACCGGCCAAAACGCGGTGTCGCAGGCGCGGGTGTTCACCGAGGCGGTTGGGTGTGATGGGATTATCATTACCAAACTCGACGGCACCGCCAAAGGCGGCATAGTGATCGCAATCGCCGAGGAATTAGGTGCACCGGTTGAGTTTATCGGGCTGGGAGAAGGAATAGACGACCTCCAGCCGTTTGATCCGAAGGCCTTTGCCAGCGCCCTCTTTGACCGATGATTACACTTTCGATTCAATCGCATTCTCGAAACGAGTTTCTGGATATAACCCCCCAAATTCAGCAAGCCGTCACCAAGAGCTCCATCAAAGCCGGCTCGGTACTCTGCTTTGTCCCCCACACGACGGCGGGGATAACCATTAACGAAAACGCCGATCCTGATGTCCGAGGCGACATTTTGCGAAAACTTGAACAGGTTTTCCCCCAACGCGACAATTTCCGGCACGCTGAAGGCAACTCCGACGCGCACATTAAGGCCTCGCTGGTTGGGTTGTCGGTTCAAGTCATCATCGAAAACGGCCAGCTCCAACTAGGCACATGGCAGGGAATCTATTTCTGCGAATTCGACGGCCCCCGATCGCGGCAACTTTATCTGCAGATCACTTCCCATGCGTAAGATCCGCATTATTGCCGTCGGCAAAGACAAAGATACCTGGGTCGAAGAAGGGGTCGCGCACTATCTCAAATTGCTTGGCCGTTATGCGACTGTTGATATCGGAATCGTTCCCAAGAGCCGCCTCCCCCAATCAGCGCCGCAAGAAACTATCATGCAAGATGAAGCTCAATCGATAAGCAGTAAAGTCGGCGAAAACAATTATTTCGCCCTGCATGATCGCGGCGAATTATTCACATCTGAGAAGTTCGCCAAGTTCATGGAGAAGGCGACCGCCGGACAGCGCGGGGCACTGACCTTTGTCATCGGTGGCGCCTACGGATTAGATCGCCAAATTATCTCAAGGGCACAAGCCTGCCTCTCCCTCTCCCCCCTCACGTTCAGCCACCAGATTGTTCGTCTTGTATTGCTCGAGCAACTCTACCGTGCCTTTACGATTATCGACGGCACTGATTACCATAAATAAACAGGCGCCCTGTCCGGATCGGAGGACAGAGCGCCTTAGAGGAAAGATAAGAGGGGAACTTATTTCAGCAGGATCATTTTCTTGCTGTCTGAGAATCCACCCGCCTGCAGTCGGTACAAGTAAATACCCGAGGCGGTCATCACGCCGGTATCAGCTGTGCCGTCCCAGGTAACTTCGACCGTGCCGGCCTCACTGGAGCCGCTGAATTCACGTACCAGTGCGCCGGTGATATTGTAAATCCTGACCGACCACTCAGAGGCTTTCGGCAGACCGAAACTGATCACGGTTGTCGGGTTGAACGGGTTCGGATAATTCTGGTTGAGCACATAATCATCCGGCATTCCGATCTGACCGGTCTTCGCGGTATAGGCTCGTCCCTGATAGTCGACCAATTCGACATGAGTCAAGGTAAGCGAACCGCTACCGGTGACCGGAATGGAGAGCAGACTCCGCTCGCCCGCCTCAATCTTTGCACGCCCGATGTTGAAGACCAGAACCTTGAGCTGACCGTTTTCAATCGAAGACAGAATATTCATGTCGCCGGCGTCGTTTCCGGCGGTCACCTCGCCGATCGTTAGCGACGGATCAACATTCCAGACAAAGTAGGCGGCGCCCAGGTCGCTGACCGTTTCGGTCGTGACACTCAGCGTACCCAAATCGCGGTCGGTCTGTACAGTTGCCTTTTCGGCATACGGATTGAGCTTCGGAAGCGGTTCGGCATCGCCGACGATGACACGGATCAGCAGGGCCAGATCGGAGACCGTCAGCGTGATTCCGTCGCCGTTGACATCGGACGCGGCAATTGATCCGGGGACATGGTTGCCGAAAGCGCCCAGACCCAAT
>JBGAWZ010000055.1:0-8232 GCA_044227335.1 Candidatus Zixiibacteriota bacterium
GACGGCGACCACCATGTGGGAGTAAAAGTAGTCGACAGGGCTGGTAATATGGCTGAACAGTATTTCATCTTCACTGTTGCCACAGGTAAATCAGAGGAAAAGAAATAATACACGAGATCAGATGTTTTTTCCGATACGCGACAACAACCCGACTCGTGGCAAGCCGTATTTGACGGTCGCGCTTATTACCGTCAATATGCTGGTCTTTCTCTATTCGTATTTTCAGGGGGATCGCGGTTTTCAGCTCATCACCATAAGCTATGGCTACATCCCAAATCTCTATCTCAATCCATCGGAGTACGCGGGCGTCCCTGATCATCTTTTGATGACGCCACTTACATCGATGTTCATGCATGGCGGCTGGATGCACCTGATCGGCAACATGGTCTTCCTCTGGATATTCGGCAATAACATCGAGGACTACTTCGGGCCCGTCAAATTCTTCATATTCTATCTGGTCGCAGGTATCGCGGCAATTGCGCTCTATACGGTCTTCAATCCCAGTTCGGAAGTTCCGCTCGTCGGCGCGTCGGGAGCGATTGCCGGAGTGATGGGCGCGTATTTGGTCTTGCATCCGAAAGCTGAAGTGACTTGTCTGATCGTCTTTTTTATCATTCAATTCGTTGTCCTGCCTGCCAAAGTTGTCCTCGGAATTTGGTTTGCGCTTCAAATTGTCATGTCGATGATTGGCAGTTCGAGCGGGGGAGGGGTTGCCTGGTTGGCGCATGTCGGCGGATTTGTCTTCGGGTATCTTCTGCTCAAAGCGATCGTCAAAATGCGCGGGGGAGGGAATATCTCTACCGGCGATACCCAACGTGTTTACAAGATGCAGTGGTGAATATGCATGAGAACTCGCGCCGGTCGCCTTATCGATCGCCTCAAATCTGAAATCAAAGTCTATCAACGCGCGCTCAATCATCCTCGAACACCGAAAGCGGCCAAGTGGCTTTTGGGAATTGCGCTGGTTTATCTCATTAGTCCAATTGATATCATTCCCGATTTCATTCCCTTCGCCGGTCAGCTTGACGACCTGGTAATCATACCTGTTCTGGTCTGGATTGCGCTCCGGCTCATCCCATCTGATGTCATGGCCGAATGTCGCCAATATGTTGCGGCGCAACAGGACAGGTAAGATCCCTTTTACCATAGGCCGTAGTTGACCCGTAAGTCTAAAAACGGTATACTGATTGGACGTGAAAGGGCTTGACGCTCTCTCACTCAATGCGATATGTTGCTTGTGAAAAAAATAACGAATACCGTGTATTTGATTCACATGCTCGTGATTGACACAGGAGTTTGAACAATGCTCATAACAAAACAACAGGCGCTCGACTATCATGCCCGCGGGAAACCGGGGAAAGTCGAAGTCAACCCAACCAAACCGTGCGCCACACAACTTGATTTGTCGCTGGCCTACACCCCCGGTGTCGCGCAACCCTGCCTTGAGATTCATGCGAATCCCTCGGACGCCTACAAGTACACGTCCAAGGGGAATCTGGTGGCCGTGATCTCGAACGGCACAGCGGTCCTGGGCCTTGGTAATATCGGGGCGCTCGCCGGCAAGCCGGTGATGGAAGGCAAGGGCGTACTCTTCAAACGCTTTGCCGATATCGATGTGTTCGATATTGAATTGGACACCGAGAACGCGCAGGAAATCATCCGCACCTGCCAGATTCTCGAACCGACTTTCGGTGGAATTAATCTTGAAGATATCAAAGCGCCGGAGTGTTTCGAAATCGAAGAAACGCTCAAAGCGACGATGAAGATTCCGGTTTTCCACGACGACCAGCACGGCACCGCTATTATTTCCGCGGCGGCACTGTTGAATGCGCTTGAGATTGTCAAGAAGGATATCGGCAAGATTCGCGTCGTGTTCTCCGGCGCCGGAGCGGCCGGAATCGCCTGCGCCAAATTGTATTGCTCGCTCGGCGTAAAGCACGAGAATCTGGTCATGGTTGACTCCAAGGGCGTCATGTACGAAGGGCGCGGCGACAAGTTCAACAAGTACAAACAGGAATTTGTCCGTAAGACCAATCTGCATACGCTCGATGACGCGATGAAAGACGCCGATGTATTTGTCGGTGTCTCGGTCAAAGATCAGGTCACCAAAGCGATGGTCAAATCGATGGCCAAAGACCCGATCATTTTCGCGATGGCGAATCCCGATCCGGAGATTACCTATCCCGACGCCCTCGACGCCCGCAAGGATGTCATCATGGCGACCGGTCGCTCGGATTATCCGAACCAGGTGAATAATGTGCTCGGATTCCCATTCATTTTCCGCGGCGCACTCGATGTTCACGCTACCGCGATCAACGAAGAAATGAAAGTGGCGGCGGTGAAGGCATTGGCTAATCTGGCCAAGCAGGATGTCCCCGAGGAAGTCGCGCGGGCGTACGGTGTCGAATCGTTCAAATTCGGCCGCGAGTACATCATTCCCAAGCCGTTCGATCATCGAATCCTCGTTTGGGAATCGTCGGCTGTGGCCGAAGCCGCCATGAAAACCGGCGTGGCGCAGAAGCCGATCGATATCAATGTCTACCGCGAACAACTCGAACGGCGCATCGGCACCGGTCGCGTAATCATGTCCGTCCTCTGGGATAAGGCGATCAAGAATCCCAAGACGATTGTATTCCCCGAAGGCAACTCGCGCCGCATTTTGCGCGCGGCCCACACCGTGCTCGAAGAAGGCATCGCCAAGCCGGTGGTGCTTGGTCATGCCGACGAGATCAAGCGGATCGCCAAAGAATGGGATATCGAACTGGACGGTATCAAGATCATCGACCCGGAAACGTCCGACCGCAAGTCGGCCTACGCCGAGAAGTATTTCGAAAAACGTCAGCGTAAGGGAATCACCGCCGACAAGGCGCTGGCCCTTATGTCTGACCGGACATATTTCGGCATCATGATGCTCGAAATGGGCGAGTGCGACGCGGTGCTCTCCGGCGTGACCTCGGAATATCCGACCACGATTCGCCCGGCGCTTGAGATTATTAAACTGCAGGACGGCATGACACGGGTCTCCGGTCTGTTTGCGATGATCAAGAGCGACCAGGTGTATATGTTCGCCGACACGACCGTGAACATCAATCCGACACCGGATGAATTGGCCGAGATCGCAATCTGCGCGTCGCGCGTGGCGCGCGGGTTCAATATCGAGCCGCGGGTGGCGATGCTGTCGTTCTCCAATTTCGGATCGGCGAAATATCCGGAGTCCGACAAAGTTGCCAAGGCGACTGCGATTCTGAAAAAGAAAGCGCCGAATCTCATGTGCGACGGAGAAATGCAACTGGATACGGCGGTCATGCCGGAATACAACCAGCGGTATTTCCCCTTCTCGACACTCAAAGAGCCGGCCAACGTGTTCATTTTCCCCGATCTGAATTCAGGAAATATCGCGTACAAACTGGCCCAGCGTATCGGCGGACTGCATGCAGTCGGTCCGATTTTGATGGGCTTGTCCAAACCGGTTCACGTCCTGCATCGTTCGCTTGAAGTAAGCGAGATTGTCGACATGGCGGCGGTCGCTGTGGTCGACGCGCAGGTGATGCGGAAGTAGTATCGACACGCGTCAGGTCACACGCCGCGCTGAAGCGCGTCGCAAGACCTGACGCAACTTGCACCCCGTGTTCTCGTCGGTTTGTGCGGTCACGCGTTCCCACGTGACCGCGATACAAAAGATGGTGTCGGGTGAGGACGCCCGACACCACAAGTGTGGCGTCAGGTGCCCCCACCTGACGCCTTTTCTTTTGACTTCACCCTGAGCTTGTCGAAGGGTCATTGTTGTTTGGCTTCGTTTCACAGTGGCCGCGTAGCGTGTTCCCGGGCTTCGACAGGCTCAGCCTGACTTGGTTTGAACTCGTGCTTTCCCATTTCAGGTCACCCTGAGCTTGTCGAAGGGTTTGCTCCTTTCGGGTTCGTTTGTACACTTTTGAGTATTGTACTGGCACATTTTTCGGCACAACCTTTTGTGGGGCTGGGGATTGAGGGAGAGTGACAGATTTTGACATGTGCAGACGGCGCAACTGAATGTGTAGTAATTTTGTAGCGGGTGGCGCGGCCACGACGCGGGGCCTTCGCCGCATTGAATCGTGGGCACTGAAAGAGAAACCCACCATAAATGGTGGGCCACCAAGATTGGGGACTCATATGCCAATCTGTGCGGCGGGGGATGTTGCGTCGAAGATGTTCCGTGCGTGGTGTACGTCCCCGTGCACCACGACCACGTGGCGGCCGAGGACGACCGCCACGCACGAACGAGGGTGGGATTGGGGTGGTTCATGCCCTTGCGGGCGGCGCAGGATGTTGCGCCAAAGATGTTGTGAAATTGCGGGGATTGACGGAGTGGAGAGGGGAGGCGATATTGGAAGAATAAATGCAATCGATTGCAAGCAAAGGGTATATAGTGCTAATGGCCGCTAGAATATTTCTGACGATTCTAATTCTGGCATTCGCCACCTATGCCGTGGTTATGGTCTGGACCAGAAACGTTGATGTTGGCAAATGGATTGGAAATAAGCTCTCGAATGTGATCCCTGTCTCCGAATTTCCAATCATCGTTACTCCACAACGATTTGATCTTGTGTCTGGCGAGTGGAACGGTGTCTCCCTCATTGAAGTGAAGAACACAGAATCTACTAAGGCTTTTTACTCAATATGGGTAAAGATTTGGTCTGAAGGAGACACTTCAATCCTCGACAGCATAGAAGTTTTGCCAGAGAAAGATAAGTGGTTTGTTTCTGCACAGACGAAAAAGTCAGAAATGAGTTTTGAAATCATTCAGTTTGGAGCCATAGACGGAGCTGGCCATCCCTGCATCTGCCTTCTCATTTATAGAATGGAAGGGCTTGAATCAATAGTCATGAAAGTAAGTAGAGTTCATCCCGGAAATAAAGACCATGAAACTACTAGGTTGTTCGCGAAAGTAACTTCTACCTCTGAATCCCCCGCGCAAGTGCTATCCCAGGGTGAAGGAGGTGCCGTCGGTTTCACTCCCCCCGAGAACTTGAACATCAAATGGCAGAGAATATTGGTGAGAGGTCGCACGGCGGATTGATGAAACTTACACGATGAAAAGACTCCATTTTTTCGCCACGCTGTTCAAGGTCGAAAGCTCGTCCTCGTATTTGTTAATACAAACAAATCAGAGTTTCGCGGGTATCTATTCAAATCTTGGTTGTGTTCGCTTGCTAGAAAAGTACTTTCACTTAGTCAGAGTATCATTGCGTGATTTGGCTATGAGTTAGTTATGTCGTTCGCTTCTGCTCTCCTCGCCTGGTTCTGTCTTCTCATCCTCGCCGTTATCAATGGCGCGATGCGAGACTTTGTCTATGGGCCGCACATGCCAGAGCTGGCGGCGCATCAGATTTCGTGTTTTACGGGCATTGCGCTTTTTGCTGTCTTCGTCTGGTTGTTCACCGGGTGGTTTCCGATTGCGTCGCAGTCGCAGGCGGTTCTAATTGGCGCGATGTGGCTGGTGATGACGATCGCGTTTGAGTTCTTGTTTTTCCATTATGTGGGACATAAGCCGTGGGCAGTGCTACTGGCGGATTACAATATTTTCAAGGGGCGGTTGTGGGTGGTGGTGCTGGTATGGACGGCGGTGTCGCCGTGGGTGATGTGGCGGGTGAGGGGGTAGGAGGGGCGGGTGAGGACGCCCAACCGCACAGAAGTGCGTCAGGTGAGGGCACCAGACGCCACGTTCCAACTCTGGTAATGCCGTCTTCCTCAGTGTCATCCCGGCCGAAGAGCCGGGACCCAGTCAGTGATACAATGGAGAATGATGATCTTGCATTCACCGGCTATGCCCCGGATCGGCGAAACGCGCGACGCGCGCTTCTTGTCCGGGGTGACACTTGGAGGCGATGTTCGCCTTTAGGACGAAGAGCCCACCATGAATGGTGGGTTACCAAGGCGAAGAGAAGAGAGGCGAGATTGCCTCGGCCTCGCACCCTTCGACAGGCTCAGGGTGACGTGACACTCGCAATGACACGTAAATGAACGGGCAGGCAGGATGCCTGCCGCGTACGGGACAAAGAGACGCCCTTCGACCCCGTGTCAATGCACGGGGCAGGCCCCGCTCAGGGCGACGTTCCGATCAGCGCGGATGTAGTTTAGGATTGAGATGCGGCCCTGCTTCGATAGTGAATGTGAGTTTACTACTGCTATCTCAAATTTCTGGGTGGCGAAGACGCTTGCGAGAGCACGACGAAATTATCGGTGCTCGCGTAGCGTCGGGCTGAGCGGAGTCGAAGCCCGTAATCCTGAGAGCCCACCCTAACGGGTGGCGCATTGAACCCAAAAGAAAAGAAATTACGCCGGGTGTTGTTTGCGGAAGGCGGCGATTTCGCGGCCGCCGGCATCGTCGGTAATCTGTGTGATCCAAATCCGGCAGGCCTGTTTGACGTTCACCGTCTCCAATATGACAGATTCGGCGAGATAATGCGTTTCCGTTGGTTTATCGTTTGACAGCGTCACGCAGACAATTGAACGATCAGCCGAGGTTGTCACCGGTGGGTTTTCAAAGTCGGCGCGAAAATCGAGCCAGCGGATATCAGCTGCAGTGGCGTGGAGCGGGACGGTCAGCGACTGATCGACTTTCCATTTCTTGCGCGGGAGAGAGACTTCGATAAAGAGCAGTTCGCCGTTTTTGTCCATATCGAAGCGGACCGTTTCCGATTCGATACTTGAAAAAAAGCGGCGGTTGGTCGAGTAGCCGCCGATAGGAACGTAGAGCGAGTCTTCTTCCAGTTGATAAAAACCCCGTCCCGGCTGGTTTTTCCGGGAAGGGGGTGAGATGACAATTTTGAGCGTGGCGTTCGGCATTCCTGCTACTTCAGTTCTTTGAGACGATCCTCCGACTGCCGGGCCTCGAGTGTGCCTTTGTATTTCGCAGTTATGTTTTTGTAAATCTTGCGGGCTTCTTCTTTTTTGCCCAGTTCCTGTTTGGATCGGGCGAGTTTGTACATCGTTTTGCGCACAATGGCGTCATCGGTGTAGTGATCGAGCACATACTCGAACTCTTTGACCGCGTCGGTGTACTTTTCCAGCGAATAGTAGCAATCGCCAATCCAGAAATGAGCGTTGGCCGAGTTCTCGTTGTTCGGGCAGGAGTCCAAAAATCCGCGGAAGGCAGTAATCGCCTGATCGTATTTGGAACCGTGGACGAGCAGGAAAGCGTCGTCGTATGAACCGATACAATCAGCCGACGGTTTGTTCAGATCGCCACCCTGCGCACCGGGGGAAGGATTAACGATGACTCGTTGCTTGGACTGGGACATTTGATTGAGTTTGTCCATCAGTTCGTTGTAGTTGACCAGGAGTTGCTGAATTCCCTGCTGAAGCTCGGACACCGAGGTACGGATTTCGTTGGTCATCACGGCGTTGGAACGGGCGCCTTCGGTGATGATCGAGTCCATTCGCTCGACCAGTCGCTGAGTTTCGGCATTCTGGCGCTGGATACCGGCGAGTGAATCTTTGACTTCGACAATATCCCGCTTGGTGACACACCCGGTAAGGGCGAGTCCGAAACAGAAAGCCGCTGTCAGAACGACAGCGGCTTTGAAAAGATGACTATGAGTTTTCATTATCGATGCCCTGCGCTTTACTGGGAAACGACCCGGAATTCGGCGCGGCGATTTTTCGACCAGGCGGATTCATCGTGGCCGGCGTCGACCGGACGTTCTTTACCATAGCTGATTACGCTCACCCGGCTTGCGCTCACACCGAGGCCGGTCAGGTAGTCCATGACGGCGTTGGCGCGTTTTTCGCCGAGCGAAAGGTTGTATTCGACCGTGCCGCGTTCGTCGCAGTGACCTTCGATTTTTATAACGACGGTGGTGTACTTGAGGAGTAGCGCGGCGTTGGCGTCAAGGTTGGCCTTGGCATCGGGGCGGAGATTGTATTTGTCGAAATCGAAGTAGACAGTCTGGAGTTGCTCTTCGCTGAGCATTTCCTTGGGTTCTTCCTGCTTTGGGGGCTCGGGTTTGACTTCGGGTTTCTCGGTCGTAATCGGCGTTTCGGTCCCGGGGGTAATTTTTGTACCTTTGTCACCTCCGCAGTTTACAACTGTGAGCGAAAGCAAAGCGGCCAACGCCAGCAACCAGAAAATTTTCGAATGCTTCATTGAAAATCCTTCCTACGTTATAGCAAACAATAATGTCTATTTTGGCGGACAAATCCTTATATGTGACGAAGGTAGAAAGAGTTGCCATAGTTGGTCAACAAAAAATG
>JBGAWZ010000056.1:0-9300 GCA_044227335.1 Candidatus Zixiibacteriota bacterium
AGACGGGCAATCTCACACCGTTCTTCAATACCAAGTTGGCCATATCGTTGTCCCATACCAACACCTTAATAAGGTGTTGCACTTCGTTTGTGAACCTAAGGGGCCCAGTCCTTGGTGCCCCACCGCTTGCGGTGGGATCAGTTTGTTGTGTAATTAGTGATGAACATAGTGTCCGAGTACGAGAAAAGGGGCAGGCAGGGTCCGACAGCCAACCAAACCGCAAAAAGCGAGGTGAATAATGGACAGAGTTTACAAAAGCGACATTCCCGCCATCGTAAAAGCTCTCGATGACCTCATGGAGAAGTTCTCCGGCCTTGATTCCAAAACCAACTGGGTACGACTACGCATTCAACCTCTTCATGAACACGCGCTAAGGCTTGAGCGTCTGCTCCGTTCTCCCAAATTCGCACGGGAGACTTCGCGCTTGACAAAAGGGGTCTCGATGTTCCACTCAGACCTCGTTTACTTCAGGGAAAATCTCAAGACCCTGCAGCTGATCCTCAAGTCTGGAAGGAAGCCCGCCCCGATCAGGTCTGGAGCGTCAAAAGGAACGAAAAAGACTACTGCTACCAGACGCGAAGCATGACTCTGTCACCCTGGCGCCGGCCGGGGTCCGGTCAATGGGTGCCCCACCGCTTGCGGTGGGATTGAACTAGGAGAATCTGTTATTTGATGAATCCTGAGCGTTGCTTCATCTGAGCGAGAATGTGATCGGCCTCAGCGTCGTCCAGTCCGACTGCAAATCTCACTGTCTTCATCCCGTAGTCAAACCCGATTCGGCCCCCGGTCATTCCGATCATCGAAAAAGTCGATCGGCGGTTTGTTAACCAGTTCTCAGTTTGCAGGACCCGGAAATTTCTCGATTGCGAAATATCGTATTCCCTTTTGATACCTATCCCGAATGCTCTTCTATCAACGCTCAGCGAATTTCCAGAAAGTACAATTGCTTCTTTTCCGCCAATCATCCATCCGAGCGATACGAGCGCAAATGTCTCACCAACAGCCCACCCTATTAGCCAGAAGTAGATAAACCAGTCAGCCCCGGTTCCCGCTTTTGGTTCCATAACTGACTTTATTGCCATGCTCCCGCCAACGGTCCATCCACCGAGCCACGCAAAGAGAAATATGATGAATAGTATCTGTTTGGGAGACGGGATGACAATATGAAGGTCCAACCCCTCCGAAAATATCCGCGCTTTTCCCTCAAATGGTTTCTCGACAGCCAACTTTCCCTCCCACCGAGCTTGATAGTCCAATGTGGCGTAATTACACGATATTGATTATAAGGCACTGTGTCAATCTGCAAGAAAAGGCGAGGCGAGATTGCTTCGGTCCCGCGCGGCGCGGGACGCTCGCAATGACGGTGGCACGGCCAAATCGTGGGGCATTCGGCACGTGGAAACAAAGTTTCCTGCCTTGGTAACCTAACCTTTAGGTTGGGCTCCTCTTATTCAGGTTGACCAGGGCGTCTGCCGCCCACCAAACTAGTAGCAAGGAGGCACTGTTATGATCCGTTGTCGATAGGATTCCAGGATACTTCCCATTGCTCGCTCGATGATTTTCGCTTGATGGTCGTACCTACTGGAAATTCAATGTACGGTTCGATAGATGGGTCAAGTTCCAAGACTTCGTGAACTGCCCAAATCTGTGCTTTCGTGTGCTCATTTGCGCCACACAAAAACTGCCAACCAGTGTCTACTTCATCGATTGCCGGATCCCTAATCGCCAAAAGTATCGCCGCACCGCCCGCCACTTCACTGCAGACGAACACAGCCATCTGTGGTCCAATCTCCGAGCACATTCGACTTGCCCCTCTCCCCCTACGCCGCCTTCTTGGCCTCTCTCCGCCGAGTGTGCGCGACATGGGTCTTGCCCCAACTGCACGCCATCTCGATAAACGGGCGGAGCGAGCGGCCGTGCTCGGTCAGCGAATACTCGACTTTCGGCGGGATCTGCGGGTAGATTTTGCGCGAGACCACGCCGTGGCGCTCCAGTTCGCGAAGTTGCGATGTGAGCATCTTCTGTGTGCTTCCGGGGATTAGCTTTTTCAGTTCATTGAACCGCTTGACGCCGTCTTTGAGGTGCCAAAGGATCAGCATTTTCCATTTTCCGCCCACGACCCCGATTGTGACCTCGATTGGGCAGTTGAACTCTTCACCGTGCAGTAGGTATGTAGGTTTCATAATAGATACTATATAACAAAAAGGTGCGTACTTGCAAGAATGGATTTAACAGGTACATCTTTACTTGTTCAAACAACCTAAGAAGGTCGCGCCTGACCGAACAGGGAAGGCTCGACTGAAATCACATTTCTTATTGGGTAGGAGGAAGTCGTATGCAGGCAAGTAAACACACCAAAACACTCGGGTTGCTCTCCCTGGCGCTCGCGGCATTGTTGGCCGCCGCGGTTTGGGCGCAGGACCCGGTCAAAGTCGGGCCGGACATTTACAAGTCGATCTTTGAGAACGACCGGATCCGCGTCAACGAGATCAATTTCAAAGCGGGCGCCCACATTGATTTTCATTCGCATCCTGATCATGTCGTCTATTGGATCGCTGGCGGGACCCTGCGCATCTGGAACAAAGGGGCCGACGGCAAGGTCGTTGACTCGGTCGATGTCACCGGCAAACCAGGCGAAGTCCTGTACCTGCCTGCCTGTACCCACGCCGGAACAAATATAGGCAAGACTGATCTGAAGTTAGTTCAGGTGGAACTGAAGGAACCAGCGCTGGCAAAGCCGACTGGCAAGTAGAAATTCTTGTAGGGCGGGTCCGTCTTTGGACCCGCCATCTTCGAAGCAGATTACAAAGATCGACGCACACGGAACGCCGGGGTCGGGGAGGCCCCGGTGTGCATTCAGTGCCTGTGCCGCGCACCTTTTTTCACCATTATCAGGTTCACCGGAAAAGCCGCAATAAATCCGACTACCAGCGAAAGGCTCATCCCCATCCAGTAAATGCCATCGCTCAATCCTGCTTCCATAACGCCGGGGATGACGAGCTGTGTCAGAACTTCAAATGCCTCCATTACAACGATGCTGAGTCCCTCGGCAACTAACACTGTGCGGAGTGCCTGTTTCGCCGAGAACTTGGCGCGAATGAGCGGCCAAATTCCGAAGACCAAACCAAACACAAATCCGAGCCCAATACCGAGCGCCATCGTGGGCCACATATTCATTCCAGTAGCCGTTCCAATGACGACACCGAGTACTTCACCGATGCCGCACCCGACCAGACAGTGCACGGTCGCGCTGAATGCAAGTTTCCACGCCGACGGTTCGCCTGTTGCGGGGGAGTTAGCGTTGTGAGTGTGATGGTGATGGCTATGTTGCATTTGACTTCTCCCCGTAGTCCTCGTCTCTCAGCAACTTTATCCGCCGCATCACTTCCATGACTTCACCCTGAGCTTGTCGAAGGGTCGGGATCCTTTGACTTCGCTCGATTGGAAGATGTGTTCTCGATTTTGAGATTCAAGAGGTCCGGAGCCGAGATAATCTGAGAAGCGTCATCCTTGTAAAACTCCAGGTGCACTAATTTGTGATTCTGCACGTGTAGCAGAATGTGAATTGTCTTTCCGACTTCCGAGCTCTTTGAATTGTCTGCTATATCTACATAACTTGATTCTACGAGAAGGCCGTTTTTCATGGGAAGCTTCACACTCGAAGTAGGTTGTAGAGCAAGGCAATGAACAGGCCCATGATCATCAACTCTCTTGACAAGCAACCCCTTGAACTGCTCCAATGTTTCGGCCCTTCCAACAAATTCCTGGTTTACAAGCTTTTCCAGAAGCGCAAGCTCATCAGCGGTTATTGGACGGAACTCCTTCTCGCCAATCATGTAATCCATCCCTTGTAACCCCCTAATCCTCTTCATCACTTCCTCCGCAATTACCTGGTACCCGTCTTTGTCTTTCGGTACTTTCGCGATCCACTCGGGTGTGATTGGTTCGCCATAGCGGATCGAGTGTTTCTCCCGCCCCCAGAATACGTCTTTGAACTTATTCGAGCCGTGCAAATAGCAGGGTACAATCGGGCATTGCAACTCTGTTGCGAGCAATCCTATCCCCGGTTTGGGGTCCAAAAATTCGCGGTCGATCGCGCGTGTGCCCTCAGGAAAGAATACCAAACCGTCGCCGCGACTCACGATAGTGCGACACATATCCAATGCCGCGCGGTCGATGGTTCCTCGCCTGACCGGAAAGGCATTGGTTTGGGTGATGAGCCAGCCGAAGAATTTATTTTTGAATAATTCCTGTTTGGCAAAGAAATACATCTGGCGGGTCGACCATCCGCCCACAATCGGCGGATCGTACCACGAGCGATGATTGCTCGCCAGAATAAAACCGCCCGTTTTGGGAATATGCTCTCGCCCCCGCACTTTGATTCTGAACACCAACTTGGTGATGACGCGTGCCAAATACGCGCCGGCGTAATAAAGCGGCTTGAAACTCACTTCAATACTGACTTGAGTATTGTGATAATCCGATCGACTTGTTCTTCTATCGTCAGCGCTGTAGTGTCAATCACGATGGCATCCTGTGTGCGAGTCAGCGGCGAATGCTGGCGGCCTGAATCGTGGGCGTCGCGCCGCTCAATATCTGCAATCTGTTCTTCAAGTGTGGTGGCTATTCCCATCTTGGCCAGATCGATCAACCGGCGCTGGGCACGCTGTTTGACCGAGGCATCCATATACACTTTGATATCAGCATTTGGAAACACGGCCGTAGTAGTATCGCGTCCCTCGGCGACGATCGATCCTTTCTTGCCAATCTCTTTTTGCTTGGCCACCATCGCCTCGCGCACACCCTTGTGTGCAGAAACTTCGGAAACCAGCGCAGTCACCGCCGGTGTGCGGATTTCGTTGGTGACTTCCTCGCCGTTGATGAAGACGTGATTGACATCCGCTTGGGTTTTGAACTCGATATCGACCACTTTGGCCAGCGCCGAAAGCTTGGCGGCATCCGATGGCGCGATTCCTTTGGTGATGGCAAAGTATGTCAACGCACGGTACATCGCGCCGGTATCAAGATATTGATACCCGAGCTTGGCGGCCAGCAAACGCGAGGTGGTCGACTTACCTGATCCGGCGGGACCGTCGATGGCGATCACCCGGTCGGCGAGCTTGGATAGTTTGTATTGTCCGGTTGGCATTGGGGGGAATTTAAGATATGTCGAGACGCGAGGCAACAAGGGAGAATGCGGGATAAATCGCCCTTCGACACTACTCAGGGTCCGATCAGCCAAGCTTATTGCTAAGAGCGTCAGCGCGGCCCTGCATCTCAAGCATATGCGATGCGTCGCGAACGGCGACGTAATTGCCTCGCTCGGGTGGGCGCGTAGCGTCGGGCTGAGCGGAGTCGAAGCCCGTCCTTTTCAGTGGCACAAATGGCAACGCCGGGGTCGCTTGCGCAACCACCGGCGTTACTTCTGGAGGAAGAGAGAGACTAGTAAAACTCTAAGGTCAGCGAATTAAACCGATCGTCGAGTTTTACATTTATCTTATTGGGCATGCTGTCAAATCCTTCGGTGACAAAGTCGCCGCCGTGCTCAACCAGCCCGATTGTGCGAAGGTAATCAGCGTCGTCTATTCCGCGAATCCGAAGCCCCGCGTCATTCGGCACACGCAAACGGAAACGCGAGTCCAGCCCCGAGGCTTCGATCTCGACATCCGGCTCATTCTTGCCAACGACAATATGAATTCGGCCGTCCGCAACATCGATCTTGAGACTTCTAAGCGGTGTCTGCGAGAAATCCAAATGAACATCGGAGTGGTCACCGGTGCAGTCCAAATTAAGCGGGATATCGCGAGAGAAAGCCAGATTCCAGTCCTGTCGTTCGTCGATATCGACCCGGATAATTCGTCCCCAGGTTCCGCCTTTTTTGTTGTCGAACTCGATCTTGGCAATTCCGTCCCGTTCGGAGTAGTCTACAATCGGCTTGCGGGTAAAGGCCCGCGCTGACCATTCAGCCAGATTGTCGGTATTGTCCTGTATAGTCAGGTCTTCTTCTTCAAGGCGCACAACCGCGTCGATCGCCTGCACATCGGCTTTCACATCGATCTGACCCTCGGCATCGGAAAAGAAATCAGTGTCTTTCCCTCCCCGGCCGGCGCTGAATGACAAATACAGGCCGGCGACGACTAACGCAACCGACGATGCATACGACACCAATTCCATTTTGGTCTTGGTGAAGATCTTCTCAATACCAATCGCGATCAGGATAACTGGCGAGTAAAAGAGCAGTTCGCCCCAGACATTCCGGTTGAGTGTGCCCATGTTGATGAGCAGAAACAACGAACCGAAGAAAATCAGAAGCATGCCCCATCGAAAACGTGCCGGTGACATCTTATATTCCGTCCCTTCCCGTCGAACTGACAAATCCATTTTTGGGCTTACGTCCGGTATTGTAGAAGACCAACCCCAGGCCGACCAGTATCAGAAGTACTGGCCAGACCACATGCCAGTGGAGCCAGCGGAAGACCTGCACGATCATTAGGATCGAACCGACACCGATGAGAATGACGCCGGGCAGGTACGAATTCCAGCCTGTTCTTCGCTCACCGGCCGGTGCGCTTTCGCCATACGGCCGTTCGGGCACGACGATCCACATGATGATATACAGGATCAGGCCAAAGCCGGTGCCGAGCGTGAGCAGGACTGTCAGGACCCGCACAATCGACGGATCTATCCGGTACTGCTCGGCGATCCCGCCGCAGACCCCGCCGATGAACTTATCGGTGTTAGAGCGGTACAGCCGCTCGCTGTAGGTTTGGGTGGTTTCCATATCTGTTTCTTCCTCCAAAATAATCTACGGACTTTTAGCCAAAAAGTTGTGTTGAAATAGATACCTGGTGATGGGGGGAATATTCAGGGTTGGTCAAGGCATTGTGCGTGGCGGACATTCCTGTCCGCCGCGTCTTGGTCGCTTGTAGGTCGGGACCCTTGCGGTCCCGACATCTTCTCTGGTGTAGGTCGGCGTTCCGAAGTCCCGCTGCAAGCGGGACGAAAAACCCGACATCTTTGGGTCATACGCGGCAGATACCCTCGTCCCCCACGCGCTGTCCCCGTCATCTCACCCCTCTTCGCCTGTCAATCGGTTCAATCCTTGACTCAAGTCAATGACTCCGGCAGTTTTGACAGGCATACTTGAAATGTCCGTGGGTGGCGCCCCCGCCCCGCACTAACTGCCAAAGAGGAGGGAGAACCGATGGCTCGACGATTATTTTTCACCGCTTGTGTACTTTTCGTTTTTGCGACCACCCTCGGCGCCGCACCGCCGGTTCTGACATTTTCCGGCCAGGTGCGAACCAGGTCCGAATATGACGACCGCTCGTTTACTTCGGCCCGGTCATTTTTCTACACCGATATGCGCACCCGCTTTGGAATCGCCGCGGATATCGACACCTCAGTTCACGCCTTCATCCAATTTCAAGACAGCCGCAGATTCGGCGCATTCGCCAGCGAGCGTCCGGCCACGAGCACCAATACAGACAACAAAAATGTCGATCTGCATCAGGCCTGGCTGGCAGTCGACAACTTCCCGGTGAGAAACCTGCGCTTTCAGGCGGGACGATTCGAACTCAATTTCGGCAATGAGCGTGTAATCGGCGCCGGCGACTGGCACAATGTCTCGCGGGCATTCGAGGGACTCAATTTGTCGTTCAAGGAGTCAAACACGCTGACCAATCTATTTGCGCTCCAACTGATCGAGTCCACCGGCGGCAAGCTGAACGAGGAGTATCTCTTATACGGGTCCAATGTGTCGTTTCAAAAACTGAGACTCGATCTTCTCCTGCTCTACGAATACGACAACGACGGCCACTACCGTGACTCCGAACGGATGCGACGACTCTCGCTGGGCGGGTATTTCATTCGCCAGCTTGGAAATGTCGATCTTGTCTCGAACGCTGTCTATCAGATGGGGAGTCTGTACGCCTTACCAAACGCCGCAAAGCAGGACATCGCCGCGTATCTCCTGACCGCCGAAGCAGGAATGACCACCGGGCTTAAGAAAACCCGCGTTGCCGTCGGAGTCGATTGGGCATCCGGTGATGATAATGCCTACCTGGGCGACATGACCGCCTACGACAATCTTTACTACACCGGCCACAAATTCCGCGGCTTTATGGATTATTTCCTGACCAGTTCTTCCACCAGTAATCGCGGCTTGCTGGACCTAATGATTCGCTTCAAGTCTGAGCCCCAGAAGGGCTGGACCGTTCGATGGGACCGGGATGGGAAGCTGATCTGGTGGCGACCACAACCCGAGTGAAAGGATTCAAATTTGAAATGGGTGCGGCAACTTTTCTGCCGGATGAATCGGCTTATGGCGTGGCCGCCGATCCGGGTTTTTGGACATATCTCTCCGCCGCGGTTGATTTTTGATGAGCATACTCAATGGATTATCTGCAAATACTCGTAGGAGGAGGAACCCCTCGATGAAACGATTTCTCAAACTCAGCACGGTCATTTGTATTCTGCTTATTTGCGGAATTGCAGTTGCCCATGCTGATCGAACTGTGCCGACTTCATTGTCGGAGCAATCCGCCTCGTGCGTATCGTGCCATGAGGCCGATATGCCGGGGCTGGTCAAAGAATGGCGGCACTCGCGGCACTACGGCGCCGATGTCGGTTGTTATGAATGTCACGCCGCCGATCCGAAAGACGCCGACGCTGTCGATCACAACGGCTACTCAATCTCGGTGATCGTCTCGCCCAAAGACTGCGCCAAGTGCCACATCAATGAGTTCGACCAATTTCAGGCGTCACACCATGCCGATGCCGGCGCTATTCTCGGATCGCTTGACAATATGTTGGGCGAGGTGATCGAAGGTCCGATGGCCGCGGTCAACGGGTGCAAGCAGTGCCACGGCTCGGTGATCAAAGTAAACGCCGATAAAACCCTCGACCCGACCACCTGGCCCAATTCAGGCATGGGGCGGATCAATCCCGACGGCTCCAAAGGTTCTTGCGCCGCCTGCCACAGCCGGCATTCGTTTGATGCCGCGCTGGCCCGCCAACCGGAAAACTGCGGCAAGTGCCACCTCGGGCCGGACCACCCGCAGAAGGAAATTTACGAGGAGTCCAAACACGGGATCGCCTACTATGCCAATATTGATCGAATGAACCTGCACTCGCCGTCGTGGATAGTGGGAATCGACTATTCAGCCGCACCGACCTGTGCTACCTGCCACATGTCGGCCACAAAAGATCTGCCGATGACACACGACGTGGGTGACCGGATCAGCTGGACTCTTCGTCCTCCCGTCTCGCAGAAAGTCGACGCCGCCGCGATCAAAACCG
>JBGAWZ010000057.1:0-8083 GCA_044227335.1 Candidatus Zixiibacteriota bacterium
ATATAACGCGGTCACGGCGGCGCTGTTCCCGTCACTGCCCGAAACAGGACAAAGACGAGCCACATTCGCCATGCTCCGGCGTCAAAGATGAAGAGGGACAGAGAAACAGGCAAGCGGATTTTGAGGCGCTGTCAGACAGAGATGTTAACTTTTGACTATCACGGATTCAGAGCAAAAACCCGGACCAAGGGCGGAAACCAGCGAATACCGATTACGCAATCGGTCGGCTTGTTCCAGATATCGCTTCAAGACAAAGAGCACAGTTACCGATGACATATTACCGAAACTTCGAAGCGTCAAACGCGAATGCTCCAGCTTATCATCCAAAATCCCCAGTGCCTGTTCATAGGCGGCCAGAACTTTGGTGCCGCCCGGATGAAACAGAAATTGATCAATGTCATCGAAGGTCAAACGGTGAGCGCGAAGGAATGAGGTAATATCCTCATTGGCGTGAGCGGCGACGATGTCGGGAATTCTTTGGGCGAATACCACCTGTAGTCCAGCCCCGACGACATTCCAACCCATGACATCGAGCGAATCGGGATAAAAGCGGCTGTTGGTGGCAACCAATTGTAGTCCATCTGATACTGTCGCGTTTCTCAAAATGACTGCCGCGGCGCCGTCACCGAAAAGTGCGCTGGCGACCAGATTCGAACGGGAGTAATCGTCGGCCAAGAAGGTAAGTGAGCAAAGCTCAGCGCAAACAAGTAGCACTGTGGAATTCGGGTGGCCCAGCAAATAATGGTAGGCGTGTGACAACCCGGCCACGCCACCGGCGCATCCAAGTCCCCAGATGGGGGTCCTTCGAATGTTCGGGCGCAAGCCCAGCAGATTTATCAGGCGAGCATCAATCGACGGTGTCGCGATTCCGGTGGTGTTGATGTATATGATGTAGTCTATCTCGTTCCGGTCAATCTTCGCGGATGCAAGTGCGTTCTCGGTTGCCGCTCGGCACAATTCGGTCGCGGTTTCGATATACAGGCGGTTTTTCTCTTCGAGCGAATGGACTTTGTCCAGCCAATCAACCGGTACCGACAGGTATCGTGATTCAATGCCGGAGTTGGCGAAAATTGGCAACAGCCGGTCAAGATCGGGGATGTGTGGGCCGAAGTGCGAGCGGGCAAATGAGAGGGCCATCGCCTGAGTCATCTTATGGCTGGGGACGGTCGTTTCCAGCGCTATGATAGCTGGCAGGGGGACGGTAGTCACACCCATCTTAACACCCGTGGGCGTGAATAGTTCTTGGTTTTGCGAGACCTAATGGGCGGCGGCCTGAGCTCGATGGCCGCCGGAATCTTTGAGCAATTTCTGGGTGCGAAGCAGGGCATCGTCGAAGGTCGGCAGAAGATTGTCAGCGCCGATTTTTTCAACCAGTCCCGCCTGCTCCAAAGTGGTTCTGACCTGCGGGTGTACCCCGGAAAGCAGAATGGCTGTGCCGAGTTTGTGGTAGGCGGTGAAGACATCCGAGAGCGTTCGCACACCGGTGCCGTCGATCATCGGCACTTTGCGCATTCGGATCACGATCACTTTGGGCGGCTTGTCGATGGCCGAGGTCGCCTCCTTGAACTTATATGCGGCGCCAAAAAACATTGGACCGGAAATCTCGAATACCCGGACGCCGTCGGGGATCGGGATCAAAGTGAAATCGGCGGCGTCTTCAAGCTCGTCCTCGTCAAGCATACTCTTGGTGACGGCTGTTACGTTTGCCGACGACGACATGTTTTTCAGGAATAGGACAGCGGCGACCAGCACTCCGATCTGGATAGCAACAGTCAGGTCAACTGCTACTGTCAGGAGAAAAGTAATTCCGAGCACAAGTGCGTCGCCACCTTTTGAACGGGCCAGCGCGACAAACGAGTGCCATTCGCTCATGTTGTACGAAACCACAACCATGATTCCCGCCAGTGCGGCCATCGGGATGTAGGTCGCCCATTTACCAAAAACCAACATGATCAAGAGAAGCACGAGCGCGTGAACGATTCCTGCGACCGGAGTCCGGCCGCCGTTTTTCACATTGGTCGCAGTGCGGGCGATTGCGCCGGTCGCAGGGATACCGCCGAAAATCGGTGAGGCAATATTGGCAACTCCCTGCGCCACCAGTTCCATGTTGGAGCGGTGTTTGCCGGAGATCATGCCATCGGCAACCACTGCAGACAACAATGCCTCAATTCCAGCCAAGAGAGCGATGGTCATCCCTGGCTGGATGAGATCGCGAATGCGCGACCAGCTTCCCTCCGGCCAGCTCGGTACCGGCAACGAGTGCGGAATTTCGCCAAAGCGACTGCCGATTGTCGCAACCGGGAGATTAAAGATTGCGACCGCCGCCGCCGCGGCGATAATCGCGACAAACGGGCTGGGGATGCGGGTAGTGATTTTTGGCCATAACAGGACAACGAGAATTACGCCAGCGCCGAGCGCAAATTCGTGCAGGTTGACGCTGGTGAAATGCGATACGAGGGTGATCCACTTTTCGATAAAGTCGGCGGGGACATCGGTCAACCCCAGCCCGAGCAGGTCGTTAATCTGTGAAGAGAAAATAATGACTGCGATACCGGTTGTGAAGCCGACTATGACCGGGTGGGGGATAAACTTGATGATCGACCCAAATTTGAAAAGCCCCATGAGTATGAGAATCACGCCGGCGATGAGCGTTGCGATCATGAGGCCGTCGACACCGTAGCGCTGAACGATGCCGTAGATGATGACTACGAATGCCCCGGTCGGCCCGCCGATTTGAACGCGACTGCCGCCGAGCGCCGAGATCAGAAATCCGGCGATGATAGCGGTGTAGAGTCCTTTTTCCGGCGAAACACCGGAGGCAATAGCAAACGCGATGGCCAATGGAAGCGCGACTATGCCGACGATCACACCCGCCATCAGATCGCGGGTGAACTGGTGGCGATCGTAGGTTTTGAGAGTGTCAAGAATTTTCGGTCTTAGCATAGTGCACCGCTATCCACATTTACGGGGCGGAAACATAGTCGGTATGTTGTACGAATACCATGTTTTAACTATCGAAGGCAAAAGAAAAACCCGCTGTCATCCTTGACAGCGGGTTTGAAAGCAAAAAGCCCGCGTCGTGCGGGCTGATGTGTATGAACTAGCGACGAGCGCGCGAAGTCCGACGGCTGTGCGAGCGACGAGCCGGCTTGCGGAACGACGGACGGTTCCACGTGGTCTTCGTGGTGAAGCCAAAGGTACGGGTGGTCTTGCCGGAGGCGCGCCAGACCGACGGATTGGCTTTCTTGATGCTCAGATCGGAAGCTTTGTACCGGACGGCATAAGCAGTACGGCCAAGCTGACGGGCGCACCAAGAGGTCGGGTTATTACGATAGTTCTTGCGCAGGAACGCGATTTCGGTACGGCTCCACGGGCGGCCACCGTTAGCACGGCGGGTGGTCTTGGTGATGCGGCGCGATGTCGCGTGACGGAAATTACGATTCTTCTTCGTAGCCATTGGATAACTCCTTCTTTGAGTCAATGAAAGTAGCGAATAAGGACATGGCTCGTCCCTCCCGCCGTGAATTGTTCAGTTTCTACTACCTATCATCGGCGGGCGGTTAAAATGCTTTAGCTCAAAGGGATGCCTCGCTGGAAAGAAAATTGGCGGAAATTTACGGTAAAGATTGTGACTTTGCGGCCGACCGCACCGGGGCGAGCCGACGATCGAGGTAATGTAGAGTCGACTTTTTATCTTTGATAGTTGACCGTAAGGCATTGATTAACAATAAATTGGGCCGTCCGGTGCGGGTTGGCAAGGGACGCCCGCAATGTTCGAATTGGATCTTCATCACGGAGTTCGCGGCGCGATTGCTCGGGCCGTTCGGTTTGCGTACCTTGAAGAAAAATCCCACATGAGAAATCAAATATGAATCGCGATCACGTTACCACCGGACTGATTTTGGCGCTTCTACTGGCCCTGTGCTATCTGTTTGGCAAGATGCTCCTACCGTTCTTGACACCAGTTGTGTGGGCGGGCGCGCTCGCGCTATTGTTCCGGCCGCTTAATCTTCGATTACTCAAACAATTCAAAAATAGAAGTACACTCACAGCGCTTACGGTCACACTCATTATTCTGATTGTGCTGATTGGCCCGATTGCCTACCTGACCGCGGCGCTGGTCGACGAGGCCGCCGACGCGGTTAACCGGGTCAACACGATGTACGAATCGGGCCAATTGCAACAGTATCTGACATTCGATCTGCCGATTGTCAATTCGCTTAAGGAGAAACTCTCGCAGTACTACGATTTCAGCAAGATCGATATCAACGAGATTGTGCGAAGCTCGATTGATCGGTTTGGCAAGTTTGTGATCGATCAGGCGGGTGAGATCATCTCCAACGGCACAAAGGCCATTTTCTATTTCATCCTCATGCTGGTTAGTGTCTACTACTTTCTCAAGGACGGCGACCGGCTGGTTGATTGGCTTCGAGGTGTAGTACCGCTTCCGCGCGCACGGGTCGACAAAACTTTTACACATCTGGGTGAAGTGGTCAGTTCAACCATTACTTCCGGACTCTTGGTGGCGCTTTTGCAGGGGATACTGGGCGGCATACTCTTTGCGGCGGTCGGATTACCCTCGCCGATTTTCTGGGGGGCGGTGATGGCTTTTCTCTCGCTTTTGCCGGTGATCGGCGCCTTCATCATTTACATCCCGGCGGGAATCCTGTTGATCATTACCGGCTCGACGGTGAAGGGGATAGCAGTGTTGGCGATTGGGCTTGGTGTGATCAGTCAACTGGACAATTTCCTTCGTCCGAAATTGATGGCGAACAAAACTGCGCTCCACCCACTACTTCTGTTTTTCGCGATCATGGGTGGCATCGCGGCTTTTGGATTCACGGGAATGATTTTGGGGCCGATGGTGGTCGCGGCCTTTGTGACACTGGCGGGTGAGCGGGGGTAGGCAAGAGCGCCCTCCATCACATTTGGTTTTCAGACTCTTGACGATGCTAACTTGAAGTCGCAAATTGCGACCTCAAAAAGGCGTTCAAAGAAGTGGTCACAATTTGTGACTACATAAGAGTCCATGATATTTGAGGGGTGGGGGGCCATGAACAAGAGCAAAATAATTACAGTCACGTTCATTGAAAACAACATTCGGATTATTCGTGGTCAAAAGGTGATGCTGGACAGCGATTTGGCGGATATGTACGGGGTCCCGACTGCCGCGTTGAATCAGGCGGTCAAGCGCAATCCCGACAGGTTTCCACCTGATTTCATGTTCAAGCTCACTATGGACGAGACATCGATTTTGATATCACAAATTGTGATAGCAAAAGATGGTCGAGGCGGACGCCGAAATCCAGCCTATGCTTTCACCGAACAGGGGGTGGCGATGTTGTCAAGTGTGCTCAAGAGCAAACGGGCAGTGCACGTCAATATCGAGATCATGCGAGTTTTCGTGAAACTGCGCCAACTGCTGCTTACCCACGCAGATTTGGCGCGCAAGCTTGAATCGCTCGAAAAGAAGTACGATGCTCAGTTTAAGATTGTGTTCGATGCAATCCGTGAATTGATGACGCCAATTGAAAAACCAAAGCGAAGAATTGGTTTTTGATCTGATCGCCGCCGTGAGTTGTCTCACACCATTCTGCTTACAAATCTGCACATTCCCGTATCGAAACTCGATAGTTTATCTTGATAGACTCGTAATCCTCTTGACGCGTGAGGTCAGAGTGTATCATATTGTCGATTATTGGGAGGGTCTTATGCGTCGATTGGCAATAGTCTGCTTCATGCTCATCGTTGTCTCATCTTTTGAAGGGTGCGCTTCTTTTGGTACACACACCGAAGTTTCTGCGCCGGACGTGGTATCGCATCTGAACACGGTAAGCATCTGGCCGATTCGAGTGATCCCAGTAGTTGGAGAAGTTGGTGAGAAGTACCCGGAGCTTGCCGAATTTGCTCTGCAATCAAGTGAGGGGATGAATGCTGATGCTACTTCCCTTGGCTTGAGTTCCGAACAGATGTTGTACGACGAACTCCAAGCTACTGAAATGTTTCAACTGTTTTGCGCAGATTCCGTACGCTCAGTTTTGGCGAAAGCGGGAAAGAGCAACGGCACCTGGCCGAAGTTTGATTGGGCCGGAAATGGAACAGTCTTGACCAGCGACGCGGTTATTGTAGCCGGAGTCGGTTTTCGCGGTGAAAGCGGTGGAGTTAACTCGTATGTGACTCTCTCGATGTACGAAGTCGCATCGCAGAAACTGGTGGCGATCTCGAAGTTTAACACCAAATGGGGGAAAAGTTATTTCCTGCCCAAGCCCGCAAAAGAAACTCTTCCCGACGCAATCCAAGGGGCTGTCAACGGACTAAGAAACGCACTGAAGTCGTATCGAGCATCGCCGGGAAGTAAATAGTGTAGCCACAACGGCGAGATGTCCAGACCAATCTAATTTGGTTATTTCTCATACGGCCTTGGTCCCAGCGTTCCCTCGGCCATCGCTTTGAAATCCTCTCGCGCCGGATGGAAAACGTCGATCACATACACCTGTGTAATAGCTCGCGCCGAGTGCGGCACCATCGGCGGTAACACCAGTGCCTTGCCACGTGTCAACACTGTCGGTTTGCCGTCGACGATTAGCTCAAGCTCACCATCGATAACATTGACAATCTGTTCCTGATGATGCGCGTGTTGGGGCACGACCGAGTCTTTCAGCAGGATGACGTGTGCGATGCTCAGATTCGATGTGTGCACGACCTGCGCCGTGACGCCTTTCGCAAGTTCGAGAGTCTTGGTGCTTTTGAGTTCAACGAGGTTCATCTTTCTACTCCGTATTTCTTGTCAAGCGGGTCCGTCGGGGAATCTGCCATATTCTGCCTTACTGAGAATGTCGGTCAATCAAGGCAATTACAAGTCGGTTGCAGTGAAGCGTCATAGATTTGAAGCGGCCTGCTTCTTCCGCGCCTTCAGCGAAAACATAAGCGGGTAGGGCGTCGGTCCGGACGGCGGCGTCCACTACCCGTCGGCATCGCGCACCCAACCGGCTTCTTCGGCGTAGTAACTCTTGTTGTATTCACCCAGATGCTCAATTACGAGGCCGGCGTCTACCAGCGCATTGACGATACTCGATAGCGGATGTTGCCACTCGACCAGTTCATTCTTGATCTTGTACTCACGATCGCAATAGTCGGGCATGCCGATTTCTCTGATCGGTTCGGTTTGAAAGTATGCTTGCGGTGGATCGTAGAACATCACTCGCGCGGGGTGACCGTCAACAATGAAATACACGCCACCCGGTTTTACGTAGTGTGCGATTACTTGCGCGAGGCGTCCAAAATCCGAAAGCCAGCCGTAGGTCCCGTGCGACATAAATACGATATCGAATTTCTGGTCAATCACGCCGATCAGGTCGAGAACATCAGATCGTACAAAGGTCGCCTCAAGCCCTGCTTTCTGCTTCAACTCATTGGCATGTCGTATCGACTCATCGCTAATATCAACAGCGGTGACGATGGCCCCCTCGCGCACCCAGGAAAGAGAATCCAGCCCGAAGTGACACATTAGGTGAAGCAGATGTTTGCCCCGGACATCACCCAGAGCCTTTAGCTCGATTGGCTTTAGCCTGGAATCACCGGCGAGAAATTCCCCGGTTCGATACGATGGGTGATTGACATGGATGGGGACCATCTCGTTCCAGGCGGCGCGGTTTTTTTCGTGGTCAGGATGGGGCATCTTATTTTCTCGCTCCGATCATCAAGACTGAACCGATAACAAAGTAAAGTACGTTCACGCCCCAGACCGCCAAATCGGCTGGGATTTTCTCGTTGTATCCAAGCGACTGCATAATCCGAAAGAGCACGAAGTAGCCAAGCGCGATCGCCGCGCCGACCGCGAAAGAAACGGCTATCCCTGCCCGCCGCGGGTTTGATGCAAAGGGAATACAGATCAACATCACGATAAACGAGGTCATCGGGTAGGCATATTTGAGTCGCACGTCGATCGATTCTTTCAGATACGGCCCACCGGTCCTCTTCATAACGTCGATATACCGTCTCAGTTCGTCAAGCGACATATCCTCCGGCTTGCCAATTCGCTTGGCCAGATCTTCGGGAGTGTCGACGATGTCGGGCAGAAGCA
>JBGAWZ010000058.1:0-8037 GCA_044227335.1 Candidatus Zixiibacteriota bacterium
CGGATTTCATGAATTCAAAATACCGGGTATACAAACTGTACTCAGACAGCATGGTCCCATGGTACCTGGATTACGCCAGTTGGCCAGTAGATCAGGGGGCGCCGGTCGATGGAAGCGGGCACCCACTACTTATTGGCAAGCAGACGGCCTGGTCGGTCTACAATGACGCCAACGTCGCCGGGCACACAAATGACGCAGGTAGCACCGCGCCGCTGGGAATTGAAGTGCGACAGACTGTTTCGGCAACCGATGTCGGGCCTGACGCCTACATGATCACGGTTAGATATCAACTCTTCAATAAGGGTGGAAAGAACATCACCGGATTGTACGTCGGGCTCTGGTCTGATCCCGATCTTGGAACTCCCGCTGATGACTTGGTCGGTTGCGACACGCTCGGCAATCTGTTCTTCTGTTATAACGCCACGAATACCGATGCGGTGTATGATTCAACGCCACCGGCTTTCGGCGGCCGGATAATCCAAGGGCCGATTGTCCCATCGTCGGGCGATTCAGCGTGGCACTTTGGCCAACTCGTGCATGGATACAAGAATCTCGGTATGACTGGGTTTTCAAAGTACACTAACGGCCTCGACCCGTCCCACAAATCACAAACGTACTCTTATTTGCAAGGGTTGACTCGCGATGGATCACCTTACGTGTATGAAGGGGACACCCTTCGCTATGTCCATTCAGGCGACCCTGTTTCCGTCATCGGTGACGTGGACGCGAATCCCTCGGACCGGCGGATGATGGCCAGTTGCGGACCGCTGACGTTCAATCCGGGCGATAGTCAGGAAATCATTGTTCGTTATGGGGTAATACGGGGCGGCAATCGGCTTGAATCGGTCAACCTGCTTAAGCTTCTGCTGGAAGATAGTCTTCACCAAACCGAGTGTACATCGCTGACTGCATCGGTGAACGACTACGGGAATCTTGTGCGAGTGGAACAAAGCGCAAGCTGGCTCGGCGGTGTGAACTGGGGGGGAGAGTTTTTCCAGCGCAGTACCACATACGGCGAAGAATTTTGGGGAAGCCGACTACATCATGTAGCCGACCCCGATTCATTTGTGAATGTTCAGATTCTCTTCTCACCAATTGTCAAACAGAAGGCGTATCGATACTTGGGACCTGATTACAACTATGCCGGGTACGAATGGGTTCCGTTTACTGCTTGGGACACCGACCACCAACGGAAGCTCAATGTTGCCTTCGTTGAATATCCAAGTTCGCGGACATTCAACCAGACCTGGGATCTGGATGACTACGATCACCTCGGCGGGCGAGAGTATCTATTCGTGTTCGCCTCGCCGTACTCCGGCGATATGGCATTACCTCTGGCGGAGTATACATCGCGCAATCTTAAGACGGATGCAGATCAACTGGATGTCCTGTATGGCGCATGGCTTTGTCTGAGTCCGTGGGGTGGCTCAATGAGTGATCTCAAACATGGTGACCGGCTGTTCTTTGATGTTCAAAACCGAAATCAGAATGGTCCCGTGAGCACCGTCGTACTTCCGGTTACTGATCTTTACTGGTGGAGTGGCCAGAAAGTGGCGATTGCCTGCCAGACAGAGCAACTGGGGTCATTTGAGGCGATCAGTTCCGATTCGGTCGTATTTGCTTTGCTCACTCATACTGGTTACGATTCAGCCAGTGCCCGCGGCAGAGTCGATTCGGTGCGAGAAATGAGCAATAGCTCTGGTCCCGTTCTGCCGCCGCGCGATGTACGGGGGTCGGGTAACAGCACGGGTGATTGGTATGTGACTCTTTCCGACGGTAACCCGTATGGGCACCTCGACGCTCACGACTGGGAGATCCGGTTTACTGAGGGTGGCTCGGTATATTATTTGAGGACGCCCGCTACACTCGGTCCCGGGCGAGTTCCCTTTGAGATTTGGGACATAGGCATTGACACGCCAGGTGATCCTTCCGATGATCGTCGCGTGTCGGTTGTCACCACCGATCCCGATGGAAGCAACTCCTGGACCTTCGGAGACAGAAACTACTCTTATGATCTGCCCTATACCGAAACACCGCCGAGCGCTCTGGCCACGACATGGACTGACTCGTGTCGAATCGGATCATTCTATTTTCAAAAGGCGTGGAGTTTTGGTTCTTTGCCGGCGACCGGGACAGTCGTTCGCTTTTCTACTTACAAGAAGATACCTACAGCCCCGCCGCTCGGACTTATCACGGATCATGATTTCAGGGGGCCGCAAGCAACCGCCCTCCCTTCTGAGTCACAGAATTTTGTCGAGGAGTACGACATTTATTTCACTCCGAAGCCAGGGCACGATTCGGTTGGGGTGCTACTCCTGAAAGACAAATTGACTGGACTATATCGCGGGGCGATTGACATTGTAGGGCATGTGGCCGGATCATGTTGTGCGGGGCTGACCGGAAATGTCGACTGCGATCCGGCTAACAGAGTGGATATTTCTGATCTAACGATGCTGATCGATTATCTGTATATCTCGTTCAATCCGCCGTGTTGCGTGGATGCAAGCCGGCTTGATGGCCTCGAGTTGCCGGATATTGGAGACCTGACTGCGTTGATTGACTATTTATATATCAGCTTTACGCCATTGCCGAATTGTCCGTGAGTAATGAGTTCTGACAGCCGGTAATTGAATGCACGCAGAGGAGTATCATGCGGCGAAATCTACTCTTGGCGGTCTTTGTACTGTTTGGCGTTGTCCCGTGGGCATCGGCAACTGAAATAGTCTGGGACACGATCTCGACTGGCCGAGTGCGATTGGTTGTATCCAATGTTGGCCAGATCGGGCGAATGGGGAGTCAAGGCAGTGGCGGTGTCAACATGGATTACGCTGGAATGGGGCTGGATTGCGACACGACTGCCCGTGTGTATCTTTTCGACGGTGGGCCATTTGTCATGCGGCAAGATTCGGCCGGGTATTACACATGGGCAACGTCGCTCTATCAGTCATCCGGCACAACCCACGGATTTGTGCCGCTCGGCGACACACCCTCGCAACACTTCACTGGCCCAAACTACGACGGTTTCCGCACGGGGACATTTGTGACAGCGGATTCGTCGATTGGCATGCGGGCGAGTTTCTATGCGCCCACTGATCTTGCGCACCTGTTGCATTGCGCCTTCGGTGCTGATTCTACGAGCTTTGACTTTGTTATCGGAAAGTACGAGGTCTTTTCACTGTCGACCGACACCATGCGGCATGTGACCGTTGGGTTTCTCAACGACTGGGAAGTGCCCTCGTCGACGCCAAAAATCAACTCTGTCCACGAGGTCAGCCCATATGGGCCAAAGTATTTGACAGGAGTCGACTCAAACTTGTCGACGTGTGCTCAAAACTCTCAAAGAGTCGCAACCAGTTCAGTATTGGGTTTTACCACCACCTTATGAAATCAAGCGGATCAGTGCTCGATCGTTAGACAAATTTCGGCGGATCAATGCGAGGTCGTCGATTCTCTTACCAGCTATTCAGCCGGCGGGGACTCGACTTTAGCTGATTTCTTGTGGCGACGTTCTTTACAACACTTGAAGCCATTGCCTTCGCAACGTGGGGACTATTTCCAATTGTCTGCGGTAATTGCTGATAGCAATATTTACCGAAAAGACACACTCATTGTCTTCGTCGCTTACATTGTCGGAAAAGATGGCAACGTCGATTCGCTAAAAGATACATACTGGCTGGCGCAGGGCTGGAGTATGGAATATGTTCGAAAATCAGTTTGTCGTCTGGCCGTATGTTGTTGGCGTTCGACCGGCAACATCGACATGGATCCACTGGACGGCGTCGACATAGGCGATTTGAGCGAGTTGATCGGGCATCTATATATTGATTTCCAACCACTCGCATGCCAAACAACAGCCAACACAGATGGTGATCCGGACGGCGGCGTGGATATTTCCGATCTTGCCCGGTTGATTGACTACTTGTACATCAATTTCACACCGCTGGCCTGTTGCCGCTAAGCCGCCCGCTGGCATTTTGGGCAATAGTGCGCGGAGCGGGCGCCGATTCTCTTGCGGACAATCTTCGCGCCGCATCGGGTGCACGGCTCCCCCTCGCGGTCGTACACTTTCAGGTATTTTTGAAATGACCCCGGCTGACCGTTGACGCCTGTATAACTATCGACCGAGGTCCCGGCTTTGCGGATCGCCAGTTTCAGCAGTCGCTGAATGTGACGGTGCAGTTCCGCCAGTTTCTCTTTGCTAGCTGAAGTTGTCAATCGCAACGGATGCAGTTTCGCCGCCCAAAGTGACTCGTCGGCGTAGATATTTCCCACTCCGGCGATAAACGACTGGTCCAGTAGGGCCGCCTTAAGCTGGCGCGGCCGTCTGCGGCAAAGCGCGACAAACTCGCGAGTTGAAATCTCAAGCGGTTCCGGGCCGAGTTCCTTCAGGCCCCTCTGCTCCCATAGTTCGTTTGCATGGTAGAGGCGATTGCGCCCAAACCGGCGGTAGTCGTTGAAGCGGAGATGGGAGAGATTGCTACGTCCCGCGGCACACGAGTCTCGCAATGGCTCGGTGGCGGGAGCTTCAGAAAGTGTGAAAGTTATCAAGTCATGCTTTTCGGGAGTGACTGGTTGCTCATCGAAAAAGAAGTGTCCGGTCATTTTCAAATGCACCCAGAGAACCAAGTCACCCGAAAGAGCGATCAATATGTTCTTCCCCCGGCGATCTATCTGTAGAATCGTCCGCCCCGAAAGTGCCTGAGCGAAGTCCCTCGGTGCAATCGACTTTGAAACTACAATTGAGCTGGCCGGCGCGTTAAGCGTCACACGCTTGATAATCTTGCCAAGGACGGTGGCGCGAAGTCCCCGGCAGACTGTTTCGACTTCGGGAAGTTCTGGCATGTGGCTGGGGTTTACGTTTGATGGCGGGAGCGGAAGTCTGTGATCGCCGCCCGGATGGCGTCGGGGGCAAGATTGGAGCAGGACATTTTCTCCGGTGGCAGGCCACCGAGTTTTTGCGCGACTTCGTCTTTGGTCAGCTTCTCAGCCTGATCAAGCGTTTTACCGATGACCATCTCCGAGGCGGCCGAACTGGTCGCGATTGCGGCCGCGCACCCGAATGTTTTGAATTTTACATCGACCAGCAGGTTATTGTGCACTTTGATGTACAGTTTCATGACATCGCCGCACGAGGGATTCCCCACTTCGCCGACGCCGTCAGCGTCCGCTATCTCCCCGGCGTGGCGGGGATTCATGAAATGATCCATGACGGTGGGGTTGTACATCTTGCCTGATAAGGTATGACGCTCCGTCGGCACGCGCAACTACTCGGTGGTGACCAAATTACAAACCACTTGCGCCTCAAAAGCGGCAGTCTGTATGTTGTCGATAAATATATCTCTGTTGCTGATTGTCGGCAGTTGATGGTGGGAGGATTTGATGAAATCACTTCGTACACTTTTGTTTGTCCTATTGACGCTTACCGTTGTCTATTCGCCTGCTCGTGCTTTCGACGGCGCTGAGCTCAGGTCCGCGATGGATTCACTTGACTCACCCAAACTCGACACTGCCACGGCGTACCAGATATCGGGCCTTACTATCTCAAGTTACGATTTGAAGATCACACTCGATTCCGGCTGTCTGGCCTTTTACAGGCCGATAGTGCTTGATTCTATCGAACATCATTGTGTGGCCTATTTTAGTGGACGAGGACGCTGGCAGTACCGTCCGACACCCGAGGTCGAGCGCGGGCAGTTGACACGGTTTTTTGACAGCGATTCGCTGGACCGGACGTTTACGGTGGCGGTAGTCATGTTTGATGACTCGGGGTATCGACAAATCACCTCGCAACTTCCTGCGGAAAGAACCGCTGTCGATCAGTTGTTTGCTACAACGGCCCGTAAAGAGTGTGACGACATTACCAAATTGTCTGATCGTCCGCATGTGTTCAGCCTGGTCAATGCAATCGTACACCCATCGGACGAGCCGTTTCTATGCGCATATGCCAATCTTAACTTCGGAGACGATGTCATCTACAAGTATGACCCTAGCCAGCGTGAGCAAATCAACCTGTGTAAACGGTTCCGCCGGCCGGGGATAAATTTTTTTGAGTATATCTGTCAATACGCTAAGGATGCAGTAGATATAACCACCACGCTTAATGGCAAGTCGCACGATTTCGTAACGACCAAATCATATCTCATCAACTCAGCGATAAGTGAAAAAGGCAACTATACCGGTAGCGCACAGTTGAACTTCGAGTGTATTAAGCCATTACAGACGCTTGAATTGTCGTTACATCCGATGCTGGCAGTGGACAGTGTTACTGATTCAGCCGGATCAATTAAGTTCCGCCGGTATAAACATGACGAGTACTGGTATATGGGGCTGTATCTCTATTTCGATCAACCACGGCAAGCCGGAACAGAGCAAACAGTGACAGTCTGGAGCCACGGCAAAATCTGCGAGCGCTGGGTCGGTGAGTTCTATGTTATTGCCGGCGCCTTCTGGTATCCGCGTTATGGGTTTGGCCAGCGGGCAATATTCGACCTGAATTTCAAAACGCCCAAGCAATATACGTTTGTCTCTGCGGGACATCGCCTCGAAAGCCGAACGGTCGGTGACACTTTAGAGAGCCACTGGCAGATAACTGAGCCGTCGAGTAATGTCTCCTTCAGTATAGGCAATATCAAGAAATTCGAATTCTCTGATACTTTGGCCGGCTCGGTCGATGTCTATTTCTCTGAGTCGCTCCACCGTGAATTCTCAAAAGAGCTTGCCGAATCACTCATCTTGAGCGGAAGTCACATGGAGAAACAGGTCTCAGGCGATGTGATAAACGCCTTGCGACTCTATTCGCATCAATTTGGGCGGTACCAGTATGGTAAGCTAAGCGTCTCGGAGATTCTTTTGAGCCACGGCGAAGCGTTTCCGGGGTTTATTCATATGGGGGTGAGGACATGGGTCAACACCGACCGCTGGGGGTATCAGCAGTTGTTTCGATCGCACGAGGTGGCTCATCAATGGTGGGGTGTGGGAGTCGGGTACGAAACTTATCACGACCAGTGGTTGAGCGAGGGGTTTGCCGAATATTCGGCGCTTATGTATTTGCAGGCGGTCAAAGGGAACGACGGCTTTTTGGATCGCATGAAAGAATATCGCAAGGAAGTCGTTTCGGTGCGGGAAAAGCCGACTGACTCAAGTTCTGAGACCGGCCCGATCATTCTGGGCTACCGGACATCGTCGACCAAATCCGAAGGTGACGCCTCACTTATTATCTACAAAAAGGGGGCGCTGGTCTTACACATGCTCCGTAACCTCCTGCTTGATTGGCGAAGTATGAAAGAGGACAGGTTCTTTGCTCTCATGAAGGAGTGGTATACCACTTACAAGGGAAAAGCCGCCTCAACTGAGGATTTTATCAAGGTTACTGAAAAATACGCCGGCGAGGATATGACCTGGTTTTTTGACCAGTGGGTGTACAACACCGAAATCCCCACTTATAAACTCAAATACGAAGTTGTTCCGGGGGATAACAATACGTTCACCGTCAAAGGTCACATCACCACCGAGGGCGTATCGCCCGATTTTCGAATGTATGTGCCGCTGGAAATCCGCATCGACGATTCCCGCAAGGCGTACGTGCGGCTCAACGTCGAGGGACAGCAATCGGACTTTTCTCTGCCCGGTCTCCCGGCAAAGCCGAAAGAGCTTAAGCTCAACCCGTTTGAGTCTGTCCTTGCGGAGGTGAAACAGTAGACTAGGCCGCTCAGTTCTTTTCAACCGTCACTTCGCCGGCGGTGATCGGGATCAGTTCGGTCCCGGACCGCAGGATCAGGCGACCGTTAGTATCGATATCGGGCGCGATTCCGGTGATCCGGTGCCGACCGGCAACGACAGTAATTTCCCGTCCAATGAGAGAAGAGTACTTTCGCAGTTGTTTATGGGCTTGGGCGAGCTGGTGCTTCTGGTAGTGTGCATATTCACTCTCGAATTGAGCCAGAAATCGTCGCAATAGTTCGACACGACTGACCTTGTGCTTAAGAAAACGCCGCACCGATGTGGCCGTCTGCTTTAGTTCATCCGGGAAATGACCAA
>JBGAWZ010000059.1:0-7988 GCA_044227335.1 Candidatus Zixiibacteriota bacterium
ATTCCGATCGGGGCAGTCAGGTTTCGGCCGAATGGTTCTGATGGCGGGCACAACGGCCTCGTGTCACTCATCGAAGAGCTTGGGACACAAGCGTTTCCACGGCTTCGACTGGGGATCGGATTACCTCAAGACAAGGCCCAGGTAATCGATTATGTCCTCACTAAGTTCAGTGCTGAGGAAAAGCCTGCGGTCGAGAAGATGCTTGCCATTGCCAGCGAAGGAGTTATATTTGCGCTCCAACATCGCCTGGAAAAGGTGATGTCGAAATACAACTTTAACCCTGCTCCACCGGACCTCGCTTGAGGAGTGCGGTGGGGCCGTTAACCGGGTGAGTTGGTGAGAAGAGAGATCGTGATGGTCGCACGCCCTTCGACAAGCTCAGGGTGACGTGCGACACACGCAACGACTTTTCTTGCGATTCACCTATAACCGTAACGTCCGTAGGGAGGAAGTGCAGTGAAACTGTACGAGACCTGCTTTATTGTCAATCCCCAGACCGACGAGTCCGCTATCGAGAAAACCGTCAAGTCGGTGGTCGATCTGATCACCAATCGCGGCGGGAAGATCGTAGTCGACGACCGTATGGGAACCCGTCGCATGATGTATCCAGTCGACGGTCTCACTCAGGGGTACTACACCAGTTTGATTTACGAAGCGCCGCCGACAGTGAACGCCGAACTTGAGCGTCACTATCATCTGGACGAATCGTTCATTCGGCATATCACTATTCTATACGAAGGTGATCCGGAACAGGTGCGCGCGGCCCGCGAACTTCTGCAACAGTCGATGGATCGCGCCGATCAGGCGGCGGCGGAAGCTCGTCGGGAAGCCCGCGAAAATCGTGACGGCGGCGGAGGATTCCGTGGCGGTCGCGGTGGCGGAAGATTCCGCGATGACGATGATTATCGTCCACGGGGCGGTGGGAGAGGACGCCACGATTAATTCGTGGTAGCGCGTCTCGACTACGCTCGACGCGTCGCACCCTTGATGGTGTATGGAATGAAGATGTCGAAACCGCAGGGGTTTCGACCTACAGAAGACAAAAAGTAGGAGTCAACAATGGCTGAGTTCATAGAGAAGAAACGGCGCAAACTGTGCCGCTTTTGCGAAAATAAGATTCAATATCTCGATTTCAAGGATGAGCGCTTGCTCCGCCGGTTCATGACCGAGCGCGGCAAAATTGTGCCGCGTCGCATTTCCGGCAACTGCGCGACCCATCAACGGAAACTGACTGCGGCGATCAAGCGGGGACGTCATATGGCGATCCTGCCGTTTGCGTCGGAGTCGTTCCGGTAAGAGTTCAGATGGAGTGGCGTCAGGTCACGCCCGGCTGTCGCCGGGACTAAGACCTGACGCAACGAAGAGTCGCTTCGATCCCACTCTGACACAGGATGAAAGACGGATGGTTGTTTCAATACGGTGTGCCGATCGCGCTGGTGCTGTACGGCCTGTTTGCCTTCGGGTTCGGGCAACTGCGCGAAGAACCAGCGATAGCGCTGGTGCTGTCGGCGGCGACATATGTCACGATTGTCTTCCTGTTTGCCGGGATTCCGTCGCTGGTTTTTCACGGCCAGACGAAGCTCTTGTTCGTTGGAATGGCCGTCGGAGTGGGTATGTCGGCGCTGTTGTTGCAGGGGACTTCGCCCGTGATTTTGTGGGCGCTGGGTTGGCTCCTGCTTCTGGGATCGACCGTGACGACCGGAATGCTGGCCCGAAACGGTCAACCGTTTACGATTGTTTATTCGATCGGACTGGCCATAGTGTTGGTGCTCAGTTTAGCGGAGTACTTACCGCTCTACCAAGTGACAACCGAGATCGCGCGAAACGGCATTGACGGAATTGTGGGAAACGCGAGAATGCAGATGACAGTGGCTGGATATACGCCTGATCAGGTCGACGAAATCGCCGGCGCCTTTACCACGGTGCTAAGCACGATGATTCGTCTGATGCCGGTTGGGTTTGTTCTCGGCGCCGGTATTCAGTATTCGATCGGGTATCTTTGGTTTAGCCAGAGTGCAGTGGCCAAAAGCGGGAAGCCGTCAGTAGTGCCGCCGTTTGCGACCTGGAAAGCGCCGTTTGGCCTGGCAATTGTCGTGCTGGTTGGTTCAGCATTGCGCCTTTTGGGTGGCGATGGCCTCAAGATTGTCGCGGACAATCTGCTTGTCGGCGCCGGTGTGATCTATCTGATCATGGGGATGGCCCTGATCGAGAGTTTCATGCGAGGGGCACATTTTGGCTGGGTTGGACGATTGTTTGTCTATGTCGCGCTGTTTTTGGCGCAGATTATCGGGTTGTTAGTAGTGTCCCTGCTTGGGTTTATCGACAGTTATGTCGACTGGCGGGCACGGGCACAAAGATCGATTGATGAGACAAGATGAGTTATTATATATTTGAAGAAGAGGTGTTACGATGAAAGTGATTCTTCGCGAAGATGTGGCCGAACTCGGTACCGCCGGGCAGACGGTCGAAGTGAAGTCCGGATACGGGCGGAATTTTCTTTTGCCGCGTAATCTGGCGATTCCGGCGACCAGCGCCAATCTGAAATCGATTGGCGAAATCGAAAAACAAAAACTGGTCCGCAACCGCAAACGTCGCAAAGCGGCCGAACTGGTGAAAGACCGAATTGAAAAGCTTTCGCTGTCGCGCGAAGTGCTGGTCGGTGAGGAAGACAAGATGTTCGGTTCGGTGACCTCCGGTGATCTGAGCGAGATGCTCGCAAAAGAAGGGATCATCGTCGACAAGCGGGCGATCGAGATGGAAGAGCCGATCAAGGCGCTCGGAGTTTACACCGTGCCGGTGAAATGCGACCGCGAGGTAACCGCAAACCTTCGCTTGTGGGTGATCAAGAAAAGCTGAAATGAACTTTCTTGAAGTAAAGCTCGAAGGGTTGGCGCTCGATATGACGACCAACACACCGGTGGTGATATTGACGCCCGACGGGCTTGATAAGGTGCTCCCGATCTGGATCGGTCACGCCGAGGCGTGGGCGATCGCGATGGAGCTATCGGGAGTGGGGGCCAAACGGCCGCTGACCCACGATTTACTCAAGAATGTCATTGAAGGACTTCACACCGAAGTTGACCGGGTTGAAATTACTGAGATCAAAGAGCAGACGTTTTACGCGGTGATTTACCTGCGCACCAACGGGACACTGACCAAGATCGACGCGCGGCCGTCTGATTCGATCGCGCTGGCGCTGAAAACAGGAGCGTCGATTTTCGTCAACGAAGATCTTTTCAACGCCCGGACTGACAGTTCGACCGACAAGCCGCCCATTCCGACCGACCGCGAATCACTTCGCGATCGGCTGAAGAATATCAACCCCGAGGATTTCGGCAAATACTCCCTGTAAATGATCGCGCGCATTCACCCCACGGCGGCATTCCTCGGATTGCTATTATTGCAAGCTGGGGTGGTCCGGGGGGTTTATAAAATCGATTATACAAAAGAAACGGCCGACGCCTTCGACGCCGGAATGGCGCTCATGCGCAAATCGGATTTTGCGGGGGCATCGGGCGCCTTTCGCGATCTGATCGCACGCTATCCCCAATCGAAAAATCTCGATATTTTTCTGTACAACGCCGGCAAGGCGGACTATCAGCGCCGTGAGTATGCCGACGCCGCGGCCGCGTTCGGCAAGCTGATCGACCAGTTTCCTGAGACTGATCTCAAGCCGTTCGCAGAATATTTTTTGGGTAGCTCCCGCTACGGGCTTGGGGATGTCAACGGTGCCCTGTTGGATTGGATCTCGGCCTGGCGAGACGCCAAAGAAGAACGACTGCAAAAACTCATAGTTGGCGCGTTGACCGGATCGGTAAACGCGGCCTCGGAAGTGACCCTCAATAGAAAGATCTTCGATGCCCTAACGTCCGACCAGCGATGCGAATTGTCGCGCCGAATGCTGGCCGGAGTGCCGGGGGAGAAAAGCAGTCTGCGCGCGCAACTCGAAGGATTGTGCGGCGAGGCGGCGCCGACTACAACAATTACCAAGCCGGCTACAAATGTGAAGACCGCCTATCACGTGGCGGTACTTCTGCCGTTTAGCGGGGAATTCCAATCGTTCAGTCAACAAATCATGCAGGGGGCGACGCTGGCCGGAGAAGAGTCGGCGACCAAAAATAGCATCGGGATCACATTGACGCCGTATGATACCAAGGGCGATCCCATTGTCGCGGCGCGATTACTGAGGCCAATTGATTCTTCAGCCGCGGTTGCGGTAGTTGGTCCGTTGACTTCCGAAGAAGCGGCGGTGGTGTCGGCTTCGCTTGCCAGCTTGTCGCTACCTACAATTATCCCGGCGGCCACCGATGCCGGCCTGACGACCTTGAGTGCAAGTTCATTTCAATTGTCGGCGAATGTCGAACTGCAGGGGACGGCAATGGCCGACTATGCGAAGTTGATTTTGAAGGCCGATTCAGCGGCGATCTTTACCACCGGGGAATCGGCGGCAAACGCTATGATTGCGGCCTTTGCACGGCGGTTTGAGAGTTTGGGCGGCAAAATGGTGGCAACCGAAGTCTACCGGACTCGCGATCGCGACTTCGGGCCGTACTTTGCGGATTTGAAAGCGCAGATCCTGGGGTATCAGGCCGATTCGACTTGGTATATCAACGCCAAAGGGGACACGCTTGATCCCGAGGGCGTGCCGGTGCATATCGACTGTCTCTTCATGCCGGGTGGTGCGACTCAATTACGACAAATTCTTCCCCAGTTGCGCTTCTTTGGCGTCGACGCCGAACTGCTCGGATCGGACGGTTGGGGGGATTCTCTTGTACTGGCTTTGGGTGATGATGTCACTCGAAAAGCGGTGTTTCCGTCGCCGTTTATTGTTCACGAAAATACTCAGCAGTACGCCACATTTTCGGCGGCGTATCTCAAGCGCTACGGCGCTAAGCCGACGCGACTGGCTTGCCTGGGGTATGATGCGGTGTCGCTGATTGCCGAAGCGCTGGCAAAGGGCGCGGTCTCCCGTGAAGGACTGATAAGATACCTGGCGCTCCGGGGCGACTATGAAGGAACGGCAGGAACAGTCAGCTTTGGCAATCACCGCGAGAATGTCGCCATGCCGCTGTACCGGATTTCGGGGGGCAAGGCGGTGCCGCTTCAGACTTCAGTATCTTCCGGCTCCCGCTAACTCGCCCCTGTTGAGCGGGGCAATTCTGCCGTATATTATCTGTCGACCTATGGCACCGAAAGGACTGGCCGAGTGGCTGAAAACAAAGTTGCATTGAAAATGGTTGTCGACGGCAAGGAACGGGATGTCACCTTTGAAGAACTTGCTTTGTCGAACAATCTTGCCCAAGAAGCGCTGGTGCGCCTGTTGATTGAAAAGAAACTGATCAGCGCCAAGGAACTGCTTGAGTGGATTGAGAAAGTCAAGCAGGAGCGATACCGGGAACTTCCGGGAAAGGAATGAACATTGACCGCCGCACCGGAGCACACACGCAAAGACCCGTCTGACGTGGTTTCGGCCGTTTCGGAAGGTCCCTTGCTGGAGTGGACAGTGCATCCGGTCAAGCGGAGACCGCTTGTGTCAGTCGCAGTCAGCGCTTTCATTGTGATCGTGGTCGCGCTGGTTCGGATCACCACCGACTCGCAGGCGTTCGCGGTATTGGCGCTCGTGGTGATGGCGGCGTCGCTGGCAAAATTCTATTTTCCGACCAAGTATCGTCTGGACCAAAACGGCGTGACAGTGAAAACGACGACGCAAACACTCGTGAAAGAATGGAAACTGTATCGGAGTTGCTATCCGGACAAGAACGGCATATTGCTCTCGCCCTTTGCGAGCACTTCGCGGCTTGAGAATTTTCGCGGGATCTACCTGATGTTTCAGGAAAACAGCGAGGCAGTCACGGCGTACTGCAAAGAGCGTATTGCGGCCAATCCACAAAGTGGGGCGGTATGAGTATTTTTCGCGATGCCATGAAACTACCCGAGCAGGGACCGCTTCCCGAGGAAGAACAGGTCGTGCTTGAAAAAGTGGCAAAGAAAGTGGTGGAGAAATCGATGACCGTACCGGCAATCGTCTTTTTGGAATCGGTCAAGCCGCTGAACTTTGTCGGGTCACAGGCGATGGTCTTTTTTGAGCCGATTGTGCAGTCGCTTTTCAATCTAAAGGACTATGACACGTTTCGCTCGGCTCTCGAAAAACGGCAGACGCTTGAAATATTGATTCAAAAGATTGAGGCGATGGACGCTGTGTCGCAGGAACGGGAGAAGCGGGTCAAGGCGTTCTATAAGCAAGAGAAGAAGAAATGGAAATGGTATCAGCGGTACCTGGGAATTTTCTTGCCCAAAGTGACGATACCAGATGACGTGCTGAATGGTCCCAAGCCAGCCGAGCCAAAGGGCGACATGTAAACGATTCGGATTATCGAGAGGGTGTAGCGATGCGCGCGCATTACGAAATCAAAGATGGAGCGGTGGTAGAGTGCAGTCCTGAACGCGGCAATATCGATGTCTTCTCGGCGCCCGACGAAATCGAAAAATCATATCTGGTCGAAACGCTCGGATTGGATCGTCACGATCTTGAATCGGCGCTTGACCCCGACGAAATCTCCCGCGTAGAGTTTATTCCCGAACACACCTATATCGTCTGGAAGCGGCCGGACAATGTCACTACCGACCAACAGGTCAAGTTCGGCGTTTCAACGGTCGGTTTTGTTCTGCGTGAGAACAAGCTGACGATCATTCTTGGAGCCGGTGGAATTCCATTCGGTGACCGTGAGTTTCAGAAAGTATCGACTCTCAACGGCGTCATCCTGCGCTTCTTTCTGAATATTGTGCGACACTACTTTGGTCACCTGAAGGCGATCAAGATGATCAATGTCGATCTTCAGGCAAAACTGAGTACGTCGATGGAGAACAAGTACTTTCTCCAGATGTTCGCGCTCTCCGAAAGTCTGATCTATTATTTGAACGCGGTTGAAGAAAATGCGTCGGTGCTTAGCAAGATCCGTTCCAACTCAGCCAAACTCGGGTTGACCGAAGAGCAGATCGAGATGCTCGATGATATCATTATCGAACACACACAGTGCCTTCGTCAGACACAGATTTTCAGCTCGGTGCTTTCGGGTCTCATGGATGCCCGCGGCAACCTGATCAATAACAACATGAACGTCCTTTTGAAGAATTTGACGCTGATCAACGTCGTGTTCCTCCCCCTGAATCTCTTGGCCAGTATCGGGGGAATGTCCGAGTATAGCGCCCTCACCCAGGCGTTTGACTGGCGGATCTCTTACTTGTTGTTTGTGCTGGCAATGATTGTGATCGGATGGGGGACTTGGTTTGGGCTGACGCGCCGAATTGACCGCACACAAGGTCCTCGCCGCCGTCGCCCGCGCTGGGCGCCAAGATTGCGAAAAGGATAACCGGCTATTTGTCGCCGGATTTGGCGGCTTTATCTATCTCGGCGAGTTTGAATAGCTCGATTGAGAGAGCGAGCTGGTCGGCGAACGGCGACTTCATCCCCTTTAGAAAGGCAAGCTCACCCTCGGCTTTGGCAAGGTCGCCTAAGGCCAGATACGTCTCGGCGCGATATTCACGGGCCTGCGCAAAGTTAGAATCCAGTGTGAGAGCACGGCTGTACGCGGCCAGTGATTCGCTGAGCTTTCCCAGCTTGCGATAGCAGTACCCAAGATTGTTGTGGGCCTCTTTCATTTCGGGATTGAGTTCTATCGCATCCTGAAGATCCTTGACTGCCTTCTCATACTCTTTGCGAACTTTCGCGTCCGATGTCGCGCGGTAGTTGTAGGCATAGGCAGAGTCGCCTTTTAGCGCGATATCTTTGGCGTGTTGGATTCGTTTTACTGCGCTGTTGTAGTGATCGGTGGCTTTAGCTGAATTTTCGGTTGCCTGTTCTTCGGGCGTTTTTTCTCCGGAACCGATGGCATAGACAGATGTCGCTGAAAAAAGTCCCAGCGCGACAAGCAATCCGAATAATCTAAAATGCCGACTCATACAGACTCCGGTCTGAGGGTTTGATGACT
>JBGAWZ010000060.1:0-7868 GCA_044227335.1 Candidatus Zixiibacteriota bacterium
AAGCCGCGCCGGGAAATGCCATTTCTTTGGCGACCATTTCGCGTGAATCGCGGCCGCGTGGGCGGTGCTCCAGGCCGGCGTCGGCCCACAGGTGGATGATGGCGTCGTAGTCGGATTCTGTTAGGCGGCGGATTTCAGTTGGCATGACAACACCTCAATTTCGACGGGCTATCGAAAGCAATCGTCGTTTTCGTTATAACGGGAAGATACCCAAGAAGTTATTATGCAACAATTGAAGAAAGCGCCGTATACCGAGTATAGAAAGAGATTGAACTCCCGCGACATCGGGAGTAGATTACCCAGACTATCACGGAGGGTGAATCATGAACGGAACACAAGCGCCGGTATTTTACAAGAATCCCGGCCTCGCGGCGGTGTTGTCATTTTTCTGGGCGGGGCTTGGGCAAATTTACAACGGCCAGATCGGCAAAGGGATAGGGCTGATGGTCATCTACGCCATTTCGTGTGTGCTGATGATTGTGATCATTGGGTTTATCACCACGCCTCTCTTGTGGATCTACGGCATGTGGGATGCCTACAAATCAGCCGAGCGAATCAACTGGGACATCAGCCAGCGCGTGGGGGCCAATCAGGGCCCGGCAATGCATTAATATACCAAAGAGTATAACTTAACCGGGTATCGCCGCGAATGAGCGGCAAAATATGTCCCAATTACTGCCATATAATTGACAACATAGTCTCTATAGGGTATATTCTTCTGCATAACCATAGGAGCACTACTCGCGGGGAAGTACTATGCGTATGCGTGGAATTTTCGCACTCGTTCTCTGTATTCCGGTGACAATATCGGCGACTACACGGCGTGTGCCGGCAGATTACGCCACAATTCAGGCGGCTATTACGGCGGCCGTAAATGGCGATGACATTCTGGTCGACGCCGGGAGCTACGTAGAGAATCTGACAATCGACAACAAGACGGTGATGGTGATTTCGGTTTCCGGCGCCACTTTTACCACCATCCGAGCGGCCAACACCGGCACTCCGATAGTACGGCTTCTGGGCGGAAGCAATCAAAGTGAACTAAACGGCTTCACGTTTGTGGGTTCAAGTTCAAATGCCATTGTGGTCGATCAGCTTTCGAGGCCCATCATAAAGAACAATACGTTTCACCACTTTCCCATTGAAGCCATCATAATTTATGATGGAAGTCCGGTGATCTTGCGAAACATCTTCTATCAAAACACCGGAATCAGTTGTATTGGCGTCTATTACGGCGCCGGGACCGCTCAAATTTACAATAACACATTTGACCGCAACGCACGCGGCTTCTACTCCATCCGGGGTTCGACCATTGCCGAGAATAACATCGTATACAAATCGCGGGACTACGGCATCTACGGATCATACACGCGGCTGGATTACAACGATGTATATGGATGCACGCCGAACTACTCAAATTCCAGCGCCGGACCTCACGACATCAGCGCCGATCCGCTCTTTGTGGACACCGCCGCTCACAACTATGCGCTGAAGTATGAATCGCCTTGTGTCGACGCCGGCGATCCTGACCCGTCTTTTAACGATATCGACGGCACACGAGGCGACATGGGAGCGACCTTGTCTGGACCGCCAGCCAAGCCGATTCCGACTCGCCTGTCGATATTGCCCGGAGCTTTTCCGCTGATCACCTCGCCGACCCCAACCATCAACTGGAAGTATGCCGGGCCACTGGGAACGCAACAAGTGCAGTACGAAATCGAAGCGGGTTTGGATAGCGACTGGACAACGGCCGAACTTTGGTCGTCGGGACCGGTCATCTCCGTTGACAGTTTTGCGGTGTACGACGGATTACCGCTCGAAGATGGCCGGTTGATTCACTTTCGCATTCGTCTGCACGACGAAACGCAGTGGGGCGACTGGTTTGAGATTACGGTCCTGAGCCATTTTACACCGATTATTCGAGTGCCTTTAACTTACCCGACTATTCAAGGGGCAATCAGTGTGGCGTTTGGCGGTGACACGGTTTTGGTGGCGCCGGGAACGTACAATGAGCGGATCGACTTTTTGGGAAAAGCCATCTGGGTGAAGTCCGAGTCGGGTTCAGGGGTTACCACAATTCACTCGCCGTCATCAGGAAACCCGGTGGTCAGGTTTGACAAGCAAGAGTCACGAAACTCGGTACTGCATGGATTTCGGATAGAAGGAGCATCTTCTCACTTCGGGATCTATTGTAGTAGCACCAGCCCGACAATCGAATGTTGCGAAGTGACCGGAAACACAAACGGAAATGATGGCGCCGGGATATGGATCAATAACGGCGCGCCGCTTATTCAGTACAATAAGATATATGGTAACACAAGTGGTGGTAGCGGTGGTGGCATTGGAGGTATCGGGTCGGGCGGGATCGACGTGCAATACAACGAAATCTACAACAACACGGCCAATGCCGGAGGAGGACTTGGGTTTATCTCACCGGTGAGCAATGTCAAGATTCATCACAATGTCATCCGGCACAATCCCGGTTCGGGTACATACGCAGGCGGCATATATGTGAACGGCTCGAACCTGAAAATATACAACAACACGGTGGTATATAACTCCCGCGGAATCACTCTCATTACTGCCAACAATTCGCAGATTTTCAACAATATCGTCGCCTTCAATACGCTCGCGGGAATCACCCCCTCCTCGGCGATAATCAGCTATAACGACACCTATTCCAATCCCTCCGGAAACAGTCCCGGCGCGAACGGCATTTCGGCTGATCCACTCTTTTTGTCGCCGTCGACCTTTGACTATCGACTATCGATCGGATCACCGTGTATCAACGCCGGCGATCCGAGTCCCGACTATCGAGACCCCGACGGAAGTGTCGCCGACATCGGGGCGTTTAACACTATCGTTGGCGATATTCCGCTCGTCATCGGCTTGGTCGCCCGGCCCGGAGCCGGTAACTTCGCATTCAACGCGGTTCCGGCATTCTACTGGTATTACTATGACACGACGGCCAATCCGCAGGCCGGGTACGAGATCGAGATCGGAAATGATTCGGATTGGGTGACAGCCGAGGTCTGGTCATCAGGTCAAGTCAGTTCCGCCGATACTTCTGCTGTCTATGGTGGCCCGCCTCTTGCCGACGGCGGTCCCTATTGGCTTCGCATTCGGGTCAACAATGGCATCGACTGGGGGGGCTGGAATACGTTCAAATTTTCAGTGAAACTGCCGGGGCCGTGGCGGGTGCCGCTACACTCTACAAAGATATCGGACTTATTGCCGCTGGCTGTCACCGGGGATAGCATCATCTTGTCGCCAGGCACTTATAGTGACAATTTCAGTCTATCGGGAAAGGACGTCGTCATAACATCGGATTCCGGCTGGCGCCAGACATTCCTTCAGTCGGCCACCCCGAACAAGCCGGTGGCAGAATTCAAGACGGGAGTTGGGCGCAGTACAATTTTCGAGCGAATATCAGTTCAGGGAGCGCGGAACGCGGCCGGTATTTGGATAAGCGATGCCCGGCCAACTATCCGGGACTGCGAAGTGACCGACAACCAGGGTTCTTTCGGCGGCATTGGGATGAGCGCCGCCGGTCCACAAATCATAAGGTGCGAACTGCACCACAACACCTCGACCAACACTGGCGCCGGCATTAGCGGGACAGCCAGTTTTCCCACCGAAGTGGGGTACAATCTTGTCCGGGATAATGGCGGTACCGGCGGTGGTGGCATAGCCCTTGCAGGAAACGGTAGTGTCGATGTGCATCACAATATCGTTTTCCGAAACGGCGGCGGGACGTCGAGTGCGGGGATAGCAAGCGGCTTCTCCAGTGGCGCCATTCGAAGTAATACCGTTATTTCCAATATCTACGGTATTGCGTCCTCAAGTCCGATCAATGTATATGTGGTGAACAATATTGCGTTGGCAAATTTCAACGACGGTATTTCCGGCAGTTCTTCCACGGTCGACTTCAACGACACCTGGGGTAACGGAAGAGACCTGACTCCCAGTGGCGGCAACATCCAATCGGATCCGCTTATTGCCGACACTCTAAACTTTGATTTTTCGCTCTTGCCGGAGTCCCCGTGTATCGACGCCGGCGATCCAAACCCAACTTATCTTGATCCCGATGGCTCCCGCGCCGATATGGGTGCGGTTTCCAGAGACCAGACTGGTTTGGCGCGAGTAGTTGCGCTCACATTGCCGGATGAAAATTTGGCGCGCGTTGCCGCTGTGCGTCCGATCATTTCTTGGAGATCGATTTTTCCGGGGGGATCGCTACAACAGGCCTTTGAAATTCAGATGGGCAGAGACCAGGACTGGGAGTGGGCTGATCTGTGGGAGCCCGGACCCATTACGTCGACTGATACAAGTGTCCAGTATGACGGAGGCACTCCGTTACGCGACGGCATGCAATTGTACGTGCGCCTACGAGTGTTCGACGGCACACTTTGGACTTCGTGGCACAGCCTCTCTTTCCACATGGACAATCGACCCGCGGTTCCCGAGTTGTCCTTTCCGGGCGACACTACTCTTGTCTTGGTGAATAAGCCGCAGGTTGGCGCACTAGTTGGGACTGACAAAGACGGCGATGAACAATCGCTGGTTTTCGAACTATACCGTGATTCCTCGCTGTTAAACATCAGAGCAACCTCGCCGCTCTATACCGGCACGACCGGATCGATGGTGTTGTGGACTGTACCGACGCCGCTTCTGGAGAACTACCGCTACTGGTGGCGCGTGAAGTCTTTCGACGGATACCTGTACTCAGACTGGTCGTCGCCGCGGTCGTTCTGGATCAATCAACTGTCGGAGAATCCGACAGTTCCCGTGCTTACTTCGCCGATTGAGCAAGCGGAGGGGCCGGAATATGATCTCACACCTGCTTTTGTCTGGGGAGAAGGAGACGATCCCGACCCAAAAGACACGGTCCGGTACACTGTCCAGATTTCTCTTAACGATACGTTTACATTGGCCTTCACCTACCCCGACTTGTTGTCAAAGACTTTTGTCGAAAACGATTCGCTTCCTGTTTCGGTTCACTTCTGGTGGCGGGTGATCGCCACTGATCGCGAGGGTCATTCGGCGATGTCGCTGGCCGGACAATTTACCACCTATTCTCCCGGTGATGTCGATCATTCCGGTTACCCGGATTTGGCCGATCTGGCGCTGATGATTGACTACCTCTATATCAGCCGGACGCCATTCAGTCCGCTTTGGGCGGGGGATGTCGATGGCGACTGTTCGGTGGACATTGCAGATATCACCCGATTGATCGACTATTTGTACCTTACCTACTATCCGCTGGAACAGGGGTGCGCGGTGTCGGCCTCGACCGGCCAGCAATTTTTGAAGAAACTCGGCGCTGAAATAAGGCGGGAGAGGGGAAAACTACCGGTTCCTGAAGCAGTGACCAAACGGGCTGTCCTCGCCCCAACCCAATAGCGCGTAACGCGCACATAGAGGTTAGTTTTCGCGCGGCGCGCCAGAAGGTGCGCCGCGTGTTTGTTGGTTGTCGAAAAAGAGCCAGGTGACCCACACATCGAAATCGACTATATTCCCTCTCATGCTCATCGCGATTGACATCGGTAATACTAATATCAAAGTTGGGCTTTTCACTGGCGACAAGCTCAAGGATGTTCTGCGTTTGGCGACAAGACGTGATCTGACTGCCGACGAACTGGGCATTCCCATTTCCGATTGGCTTGGTCGCATGAAAGTGACCGGCGAACAAATCGAGGACGCTACTATCGCGTCGGTGGTACCGTCGATCAACGACGAAGTTACACAGACTTGCCAGCGGTACTTGGGATGTATGCCGACATTCATCTCGGCGGATATCAAACTGCCAATCAAAGTATCGGTGGATAATCCGCTTCAGGTCGGCGCGGACAGGATTGCCAATGCCGTAGCGGGATTCACAAAATTTGGCGGGCCGGTTGTCGTTGTCGATTTCGGGACAGCCACCAAATTCGAAGTTGTAGATGCCGCCGCAAATTATCTTGGTGGCGTCATCGCGCCGGGAATTGAAACTTCGATGGCCGAGCTGGCACGACGGGCCGCCAAATTGTTTGAGATCAAAATCGAGCCTCCGGCCCATGTCATTGGCAAGAACACAGTCGAAGCGATGAAATCGGGATCGTTTTGGGGGACTATCGGTCAGGTCGACTTTCTGATCGACAAAATCCTCGCTGAGGCGGGGTGGACAAAAGCTACGGTCGTAGCGACGGGGGGGCTTGCCCCTCAGGTGGTTGAACACTCGCGGTATGTCCGTACTTTGGAACCGAATCTGACCCTTTGGGGTTTGCGGGAAATATCACAACATTGCTAGAGCCAGAAGTTAGCTTCCTTCGGCTAACAAATTTACTGTCATATAGTTAGGTCGCCTACTGGTCTCCCGCGGGTAACCTAAGATTTATGCCTAATCGATGAAACCTCTTGACAAAATCGGCGTTAAATAGCTACAATTAGTTATTAGCACTCATATGATATGAGTGCTAACAGCTTGTTGGACTGCTAACCATGAAAGCTCAAACAATAATAGGAGGTTTGTATGATCGTTAAGCCGCTTGCTGATCGAGTAGTCGTGAAGCCGCTTGAAGAAGTTGAAACAAAAAAGGGCGGAATTATTATTCCCGACACCGCGAAGGAAAAGCCGATGGAGGGCGAAGTTGTCGAAGTCGGGCCGGGTCGCTTTGAAGAAGGAAAGCGTATCGCGCTTGAAGTGAAAAAGGGCGACCGGATTCTGTACGGTAAGTACTCCGGAACCGAAGTTTCGATTTCCGGCGAAGAGTACCTGATCATGCGCGAATCGGACATTTTCGCGATTGTTCAGCGGAGCTAGTAGAGAACTGCGATGCACGACCCTTCGACGAGCTCAGGGTGACGTGCAAGAAGAGACGATAGAGCGGCAGGTCTCGGAAGTCTTAGACCTGACGCAACGAGAACGAAAGCTAAGGAGATAACGAATATGGCTAAGTTGATTGATTACGAATCCAGCGCCCGCGCCAAACTGAAAATTGGCGTCGATAAGCTGGCTGATGCTGTTAAAGTCACCCTCGGCCCGCGCGGTCGCAATGTGGCGATCGAGAAGAAGTTCGGCTCACCGACCATCACCAAAGACGGTGTCACAGTCGCCAAGGAAATTGAGCTGGAAGATCATTTTGAGAATATCGGCGCGCAGATGGTAAAGGAAGTTGCTTCCAAGACCTCCGATGTCGCCGGCGACGGCACGACCACCGCGACCATTATCGCCCAGGCGATTTTCCGCGAAGGACTCAAGTCGGTAACCGCCGGATACAATCCGATGTCAATTAAGCGCGGTATTGATCTTGCAGTCGCGGCCGTGTCCGAAGAGATCAAGAAGATGTCCAAGCCGGTCTCCGGCCGGATGGAAATTTCACATGTTGGCACCATTTCCGCTAACAACGACCGTGTCATTGGCGACTTGATCGCCGAGGCGATGGAAAAGGTCGGCAAAGATGGCGTGATCACCGTTGAAGAGTCCAAGTCGGCCGAGACCAAACTCGAAGTTGTCGAAGGCATGCAGTTCGACCGCGGGTATGTGTCGCCCTACTTTGTGACCGATCCCGATGCGATGGAAGCCGTGCTCGATGACTGCTTGATCCTGATCCACGACAAGAAAGTCGCGGGAATGAAGGACCTTCTGCCGGTGCTGGAAAAGGCCGCGCAGTCGGGTCGTCCGCTGTTGATCATTGCTGAAGACTGCGAAGGCGAAGCGCTTGCCACTCTCGTGGTGAACAAGCTCCGCGGCACGCTCAAAGTCGCGGCCGTTAAGGCTCCGGGCTTTGGCGACCGTCGCAAAGCCATGCTCGAAGATATCGCGATTCTGACCGGCGGCAAAGTGATCAGTGAAGAGCTGGGCTTCAAGCTTGAGAACGCGGTGATTG
>JBGAWZ010000539.1:0-2287 GCA_044227335.1 Candidatus Zixiibacteriota bacterium
CGTAGACCTTCAGACTGTCACCCGCCGTGCACGCCGCCACGTATTTGGCAACCCATTCGCCCATTTCGCCGCGGTGCTTCTTAAAATTGGCCAGCCGCGCCGCGTTCCTGATTGTCGGCTCCAGATTCGCAATCGGTGCATACGTCGCCTCGAATTTCGGGCCGGCGGCAATCAGCGCGGCATAATCCTTGGCCGGGTAGGCCTCGTGCCAGGCCGGATGCATGATGTCGTGGAAGGCGTCGAATTTGTCCAACGCCATTGTGACGGTGCTGTCCTGTGCCGTCGCCGTCATGGCCAGACAGAACAGAATCACAAGTGAGGATAAGGCTTTCATAAGTTACTCCCGGTAAAACTTTGAAATCGTGTATGGCTAAATCACATTTGTTTCTTCAACAACTCTTCCATGCGCAAAACGCTTCGGGCTGAACTCCCCGATATCTATCGACGGCGCCTTGCCCATAACCATCTCGGTCGTCACAATTCCGGCCGCCGGCGCATGCATGAAACCGTGACCGGAAAATCCCGTCACATGAAAGACACCTTCGACCGTTGGCTCCCAGCCAATAATCGCACGGTGATCAGGCGTCGTTTCATAAAGCCCAGCCCACTTGTTGGCGACTTCGGCTGTCTCAAGTTGTGGGATACGGTCCAGCGCCCGCTCCAAAATAGCGTCGACATAGTCCGGGTCAATTGAAACATCAAACGACGCCTCCTGCGCTTTATCGGCCCACCCCAAGAGCATCCCCTTCGATTCTTTATGACAATACAATCCCGATTTGACATCGACAACCATCGGGAAGAACGGCTGAACAAAGTCGAGCGGGCCGGTTGTCACACACTGGCGACGATAGGGGAGAACGGGAATATTCGCGCCGAGCATTTTTCCGATCTGTCCGGCGTACGCGCCCGCGCAATTGATCACAAGCGGCGCTGATATTTCACCTGCGTTGGTTTTGACACCGGCGACTTTTCCGCCCGCGACGTTGAACCCGGTCACTTCCGTTTCCAAATTGAATTCGATTCCCATCTCACGGTCGGCATGCTCATAACCTTGCAAGAACTCATGCGGATCGCCAAGGCCGTCATCTTTGCAGAACGTGCCAAAGAGCACATCATCAACCCGGCAATGCGGCGCATATTGACCAATTTCCGACGGCTTCAATATCTCTACATTCAATCCCACCGACTTCTGCAACTCGACCGACTTACGAAATCCCACCGCGTCGCTTTCATCGGTGATCAAGAACAGGTACCCGACCTGATCGTACAGGGCATCGTGACCGGTGTCTTCTTTGAATTGGCAGAACATCTTTTCCGAGAGCATCGACATCTCGATATTCCCCTTGGTGGAAAATTGCGCCCGAATTCCGCCAGCCGCTTTCGATGTCGACCCAGCCCCCAGAAACTTCTCTTTTTCCAGCACCACAATTTGGCCGTATTTGGCGCGCCCAAGATAGAACGCGACCGCCGCTCCGATTATCCCTCCGCCTATGATGACAACATCTGCCTTGGTTCTCATTATATGTCCTTCAAATCTTAGCTTCGAACAGAACTTACGTGAATCTTTTCACTAAGGTACGAAAATAGGCTATAGAGTCAAGATGGGTGAAATACTATACAAACAAGTACAGGCGGCCTTCCGAGGGGAGAAAAACCGCCTGTTTGACGAGGGAAGAGGCCCATCCGGATCTTGATTTGTTCAGTCAGGTCCTAGTCCCGGCGGCAGCCGGGCGAGACCTGACTGCTCTTCACTAATTACTCTTAAACAACCCGATTATATTCCCGTCCGGATCTTTGAAAAACGCATACGACCCAACCCCGGGTATATCAGTCGGAGGCACCACCGCCTCGCCGCCCAGGGCGTTCGCTTTGTCCAGAAACTTCTGAAGATCATCCACCTGCACATACATCACAAAGTATGGCACCCCGTGAGGCGCGGTGTTTATCCCGCCGTTGATTCCACCTCCGCCGGTGTCGACCATCCCATAGTTGAGCGGATTGTTGGCGTCGATTTTCCAATCGAAAAGCTTGGCAAAGAACTCCTGCGTACGCTTGGCGTTGGTCGCCCCTATTTCCCAGTGAACTACCGGATGCGGCATATCAAAGTCTCCTTGATGGTTTGCGGTTTTGGTTGTCGTGTTGTCACATACGCCAATCTATTCGCGCTTGTTTCAGTCCACAATCACATTACACCAACCTGGAAGTCACATCGTTTCATGTGGCGCGGGCATGTCGCGGAGCTCTGCGCCTACGTGGTGTCAGGCCTCCCGGCCTGACACAATTGGCT
>JBGAWZ010000061.1:0-7794 GCA_044227335.1 Candidatus Zixiibacteriota bacterium
ATCAGAAACGCGTATCGGTTCTCGTCGACGCTTTCTCTCGGATGCCCCGAAGGTCTCCGCTGGCGACTTTACATCTGTGGGGAACGGGACCGCTCCAAAGTCAGGTTGAACAACAAATTCGAACTCTGCAACTGCAGAAAAACGTGACAATCCACTTGCCCGTGTCACAGCGAGAACTTGCCGATATTTACCGCCGCGCCGGCGTTGTCGTCCTCAACTCAGTCGACGAAGGATTTGGGCTTGCCCTTTCCGAGGCAATGCTCTGCGGCGCACCGGTTGTTGGTGTTGAATCTGGGGGGATCACTGATATCATCGCCGACAGCGTGACCGGGCTGTTGGCCCGACCTGATGATCCCGTCGACCTTGCCGAGAAGCTCTCCTTACTGCTCGAAGATTCTTTCCTGCGCGCCCGCTTAGCCGAGGCCGGTCAAAAATCCGCATTTGAACGCTACGCCTCCGGCCCACTTTCGGCGGCGTACGCCCAGTTGATCCGCCACGCGATATCGCGCAAATCTAAAGACGGCAGCCAAGAGTGACTGCCGTCTCTTCCAATCAAATGTAATCCCGATCACGGACAGGCGCAGGCGGCGGGCGGTGTGAAGCTGATATATAGATAATCGATCAGCGTAGTCAGGTCGGAGATATCGACACCGCACGGTAGTCCATCGATATTTGCTTCACCGGTACAACAGAGCGGCAGGAACGAGATATACAGATAATCAATCAACGCCGCTAGATCGCTGATATCAACAGCATCCAATGGATCGCAATCAACATTTCCGGCCAGTCCTATGCAACAGGCGCCCGGACATGGCAGAGGAATCGGATTGGCAATCAACGGACAGGCATCGCAGGCGTCCCCGCGACCGTCACCGTCGGCATCCAACTGGGACGGATTGAATATCGTCGGACAGTTATCGCACATGGCCCCGAGACCATCAAGATCGCCGTCGCCAAGCCCGTCGTCAGAAATGCCGTTGCAGTTCTCATCAAGCCCGTTACAAATCTCCGGTGCGCCGGGGAAAACCAGCGCGTTGGCATCATTGCAATCTCCGCCCAGTGGCACTAAGCCCGGACCGCATCCAGCACAGGAACCCAGCGGGCAGGTGAATGAAGTTGCGCCGCCGACACCGTCTCCATCGCCATCGAAGAAACAGGTGACCGCGTCGAATCCATTACAGTCCTGATCAATAGCATCATCAGGAATTTCGGGCGCGCCGGGATATACCAGCGGATTGGTATCATCACAGTCGGTGCCACACGGGGCCGCGGGGAATCCATCGTTGTCCGAATCGGGACACCTGACCGTCTCGAAAAAGACATCTTCGTCAGCGCCGTTACGGCCATCGTTGAAAGCATATCCATAACCCGAAGCCGGCGCAAAATCGGTAGCGAGATATGTTCCGATATCCAGCGCACCCGGCCCAACAAGAATAGTCGATACCGCCGGCACGTTGCCGGCATCGGAAACCAAGCCGTCAGCCCAGGTGATGCCGCAAGTGAACGACGATGACGCCCAGACTTCGATACCGATGTTGGCCGGGTCGCGTCGGCGATCGTAGTAGGTGACCATGATCTCTCCGGTGACCGCATTTACCTCAAGCTGCGGAGCCCACTGATCAGCGCCGTTGCTTATCGGATCCTGATTCACTCTGATAGGCGGCCCCCAGACGACACCGCCGGTGAGCGACGTGCTTATGTACACATCGAGATCGCCGTTCACCGCATCGGTCCAGGCCATATGAAGCGCACCCGGGCAGATCGGCCCGTTGTCGAACGCGATTGCCACATTATTGGCGACTTTGATTCCTCCTGCAATGACCGGAGGTACCGGCGCGGCGATCAGACCAGGTACAGCCAGCGGTCCAAGCCCGCCAGTCAGCGCGCCGAACGGCAATCCGCCTCCCGGACCGGGGGAAGCATCCACAAAGACGAGCACACCGTTGGTCCATGCAATGTAGACCGCACCCGGCGGAAGTCCTGCCGGCAGAAGTGTCGGCATGGGTCCGACAACTGTAACCGAAGGCCGGGCGTTCTGATGTGAAAATGGCAACGGCATTGGATATGGTGCGGGATTCAGAAGCACCGCCGGTGCTACGGCTGGATAGGGAAAGGCGCCCAAAAGAGTGTTGGTGTAGCTATACCAAATGTTGAAGATATCGGCCGGATCGTTGAACATGTTTCCGTCGCCGTTGGCGTCGGCATCACCTCCCTCGAGGTATTCTGCCCACGCAACATGGGCCGTGCCGAATCCGGGAACCGGGTTACCAGCAATCTTGTCAAACTCGACAACTGGATAGTCAACCCAAGTGAATCCGGGAACGCCAACTCCGAGTGGTGGAGCAACAGCCGGGCCGACAAAAGGAGCGCCGCCACCGGGCGACGGACTTAGCAAAATTGCACTCAGCCCCGGATATAGCGCGGGTGTGTGAGCGGCGCTTGCTCTCATGTACCCACCTAATGGATGCGCTGTAATGCTTGAGTTCCATTCGAACGGAAGAGCTGGTGCGGTTGGGATCGGGAACAGGTTGACCCAGGTTCCTGGCGCACCCAGTGCCGGCGAAAATGCCTGACCCGTAAAATGCGCCGCCGGACCGGGCGCAATGTAGTTGTTGTAGACAGTATACACTTCCCCCGGAGCCACTTGACTCCACGCTACCCCGGGATTGTGGTGCTCGCCGGGCGGCGCTCCAACGTGAACCACGGTGTTAGGAAGCATAGCGGCCGTTGACCCCGAGGTTACTACTCGCTTCTCCGCTAACTGCGGAGTTTCCCCTGCTTTGACTGCTTCCCACCCTGCCTTCCAGGTGGCCATGATCTCACCGGTTGCCTTTTCCGCAGCTGGATCCTTTGCAGATGTCCCACCCGCGATGCAGAGCATCAGCCCTACAATTACAAGATTACGATGCATACAACCTCTCCCTCTTCGGGCGCAATCCATTAGTGGTCACTACCCGCTACGACTGCGACAGACAGCCGTATTCGGAGTGTCTGTTTGTTATTGTTCTCCCTGCGTTCAAACCGGATCGCCGGGTATGTTTTGCGCTTATGTGTGAGCCGTTGCGTGGGCTTGCTCTGAGTGCCACAACGACGGCGACGAGACTGTGTGACAGTAATTCCGACTAATCTACTCCCATTAATCTATCTGGATCGGCTCATATCGTCAAGACATTTCCAAATGACATCTTTTTGCTCCACGATTATCTGTCCGCGGCGTATATTACGGCAGAGCACGAAAGGAGACTTACCCTATGACCTCTATTGAGTCTCTCATCAATCGTCAGATTCTTAAGTGGGAAACCGAACGGCGATCCGCCACCGAACAACCGGCGACCAGTTCAAGGCCGGCGCCACCGATCATTACTGTCAGCCGTCAGGCCGGATCACGCGGCTCATATCTTGCCTCACGACTGGCGCAAAAACTCGGATACCTGCGGATCGACCGCGAAGCGATCGATGCCATCTGTTCGCATTCCGGTTATGTCAAACGGATTGTCGAATCGCTCGATGATCGCAACCGCAGTGAACTGGCACTATTGGTCGAGGGGGTCTTTTCCGGTCAAATGGTCGATCACTCCGATTACTTCCGGCACTTGTATCAGGTAACCTTGTCGATGTCCCGGCTGGGAGGAGTGATTCTCATGGGCAGGGGAGGGAATTTCATCCTTGGCCCGAGTCAGGGACTTCACCTTCGGGTTGTCGCACCGGTGGCCTCTCGAATCGACAATCTCGTCAGGTACCGCAACCTCGCGGCGATTCACGCCAAAGAGTATATCGCGAAAAGCGATTCGGATCGCCGCCAATTTATTCTGCGCCAATTCAATGCCGATATCGACGACCCCAGCCGGTACGATCTGATGGTCAACACCGCGCTTCTCGACGTTGAAGAGTTGACCGAGACGATATCGACGGCACTACGCGCCAAGATGAGTAAGCTGGAACACCTTGCGTGAGTGATAGCTGATTAGAACTGATCGGTCTGTAGCATCACCAGTGTACAGGCGAATACTACTTCGATACCAGCGCTGCGGAGTTTCTCGGCCAGAGCTTCGTTCTCCGATCCAGGGTTGAAAATAATCCGCCGCGGCTTGAGCTTGAGTATCCGGTCAAATTCGCCGTCGGAGATTTGTGGTCCCACATACATAGTTAGCGTGTCCACCTGTCCTGAAATTTCGTCGAGCGATTTGAGGCCGTGAATCCCCAGCACATCGTGTCCGGCCGGATGCACCGGTATCGGTGAATGACCGTGATCACGGAGCATTTTGATTGCCTTATACGAGTACCGGTCTTCCTTGGGGGAGGCGCCAAGTACGGCGACAACCGAATGATCATTTGCTTTCATATTTCTTCTATCCCAGGAGCGATTGAGCCAATTCGAATAACAGAAGTAGAGCAATAATGTCAGCCAGCGCAAGCGCTATCGGGCCGGAGGCAACTTTTGGGTCGGCGCGCAACGCGCGTACCGCCGCCGGTAAAATGACACCGAGTGCCGAGGCCAACAAGACTGCGCCGATAATTGCCAGCCCGATCGATACCGACGCCAACAGTTGTTTTTTCCAAAGAGCCGACAACACAGACACAATTACTGCGCTTGATAGTCCAAGCCCCAAGGCGGTCGGTAGCTCCCTCCGCACTGCCCTCCAGAGCATCCGCCAGGAGACCGCCGATGTCGAAGTTTGCAAAGTGAGTGTCATCGACTGCATGCTCACGCTTTCTGCAACCGACAGCATCATCGGAATGAAAAAGGCAAGCATGGTGGCTTTCTCAATGAGTGGTTCGTGCGTCGCTATAACCAGCGCACATACTCCTCCGCCGATGATATTGGCCAATAGCCAAACGAAGCGGTCGCGGTAGCTCGACCACCATGACACTTCGCGCCCTAGCGAGGCATGCACACCGACCAGCTGAAAAGCGCTGTTAATCTCGTGCTGATGAGCGGCGTCGCCGATCTCCCCTGAAAAGACCGTGATATCAAAAACACCAACGAGTCGTCCGGCCTCATCGATCACCGGCAAAGCCATGAACCGATGCTGAATCATCAGTTCCGAGGCTTCTTGCAGAGAAGCACTTGCGCGCACCGAATAGACATTGATCAGCATCAGCGCCGCAATCGGTTCGTCCAGCGGAGCCATGAGGAGGCGCCGAACCGGCAAAACTCCCACAAGTCGCTGGGCATCGTCTACCACGTAGAAATAAACTATCTTTTCGCCGAGCTTTTCGCCTCTCAAACGATCGAGCGCGCTTCCGACTGTCAACGTGTCGAGCAGGGTGACTACACCAGTCGCGGCAAACTCAATCACCGGTCGACGCAAATCAGCGGTCAGGTCTTTACCCAAAGTCGGCGGCGCCTGTGGAAAATTTCCAAAGTGCATCGGACAAACAGCTTTCCAGAACTATCTGGTCATGATGGCCGAGTCGGCCGGTTGAATGATGGGAAGGATACTGTTCGGGTCGAGCTTTTGTTTGATCTTGCGCGAGTAAACCGCATCCGTGTCCTGATTCTGCTCATCGAGCCCCGCCAGAAAACTCTGGCGGTCGATACCGTTGAGTTTGAGTCCGGCGTACTCCGGTCGTGCCGACAGCGGCAATACTCTGAGAGTCGCTGACACCAAGAGCCCGAGTATCCCCCATGACGGCGCGAAGAGCTTGACCACATCGTACCCGGAAACCGATTTGAAGCAGACCGACCCGGGTGAAACTATTGAACCGTCAGGCAGGACGACCTCGGCGCGAATCAAATACCGCTTGATTGGAAGCGCGTGCGCTCCCAATTGACCCGATAAATTCATCGCCACGGCCCCGCCGATAGACCCCACATACGGAAGGTCGGCCAGCGGACAAAAAAGCCCGTATGACTCCAAATCAGTATTCAGTTCTTTGAGGGGATACCCCGCTCCGACTTTGACATAGAAGTCCTCCGGCTGGACTTCGAGCAGATCATTCAGCCGGTCTGTTCGCACAGTGAGCATGCTTGTAAACGGCTCACCGATCGGGTCTATGTTGTTGCCAAAGCCTGTGATATAGAGTGGTTGACTATGCTCATTGGCCGACCTAAACAGGCGCCCGGCTTCCTCGGCTGAATCGGGATGAAATGTCGCTATCGACTTCTGAAATGTCAGCCGGTCGTCGGGAAATAAAGCCCGAACCGCCGTTACGAATCTATCAATTGCTCTCATATTGATTAAGATAACCAAAGGGACCCCTGGGCGAAAGCCCCGCTCAGGTAGACCCGAACTGCCTTATGAGATTACGGTCTATAGGGGCCAATTTAATCTTGGATTCGTTAGGATTCCCGCTATATTTCTTCATATCGACAGCGCGTCCGCTTGCGCACTTTTACTGACAGAAAGCTACACGCAAGTAGCATATCACATATACTTGATCGGGGAGATCACATGTCTGCACCTGTTACCGCAGTAAAAATTCGACCGATGATCGCACGGTTTCGTTCGGTTGCGAAGAGTCTCACACTGACCGCGCTCATCACAATTCTGCTCGTTTCTTTTCAACCGGCCAATGCTGATCCCGGCTGTTGCATCGTTCGCGGCAACACCGACTGCTCCGGCGATGGTATTGTCGATATCTCCGATCTGACAGCCCTGATCGACCACATGTTTATTTCGCTCAACCCGCTGTGCTGTCCCGAGGCCGGCAACGCCGACGCCTCCCCCGATGGCATCATCGACATAGCAGACCTGACCGCCCTGATCGATAATCTGTTTATTTCGTTAGTGCCGATGATCCCCTGTGGAGGTGACCTCTTACCATTCGGGCAGAAGCAACTGGTATTTGACGGCGTCGACAGCGTGTACAATGCAACCGACGGACTGCCGCTTGACTCGGTCGCCGCCCACCTGGTTGCCTATTTGTTAAGTATGGCCGATATCGATACCGCCGCGGTCATGGACAGCATCTCAGTCTGGGCGAGATTCACCGATCATACCATGCTCTCACTGCCCAACAACACCTTCATCGATGACAGTGCCGCGTCCGGCGCACCATCGTGGGATTACGCCATCGACTCAACTCTGCCGGCAAATTTCTCAATTCCTCCCCGTCGATTTCCTGATTGGAGCATGGCGAAACAAGCCCTGCAGAAACCACCAGCACAATTGGCCGGTCACACCGAACTCCCCTCTTCGATACAATCGAGAGTAATGTGCGTAGTCTCCCCCACTTGCTTTCCGTCCGTGAATACCGTCGCGATGAAAAACCTACTGGACAATCACGGATATGTTACAACAGTTGCGTCGGGTAGCGTCCCGTCACTCTTCAATGTTCGTAACGATGGCGTCTTTCTATTCATAGGTCACGGCGCCCCCGGGATGAACATAATTGGAGACAGCGTTCTCGCACTGTGGACTACGACCGTCGTCACCCCCGCCCTCGACGCCGCCTATGCGGGTCTTTTGTTTCATGAAGAACTCGTCTACATGCGTATGTACGATGCCCAGCCGGGCGCTCCCAACGGATGCGGCTACCCCTGGCACTATGCATTTACAGGCCAGTTCGTGGCGCAGTACATGTACTTTGTGCCGAATAGTTTCGTCTACATCTGTGCGTGCGAAAGTGACAGTGTCGCTTCACTACGCAACGGATTCAAACTTGCCGGCGCATCGACATTCGCCGGATGGTCCAAGACTGTCCACGTCGCGCCGGCGCTCAAAGCGCACGAATTCATGTTCGACCGCCTGCTCGGCGCGAACGCGTCTACGTTGACTCCCAAAGAACATCCGCCACAGCGACCGTTCGACATTGACCTTGTCTGGCAGGATATGAAGAACCGTGGTTATG
>JBGAWZ010000062.1:0-7794 GCA_044227335.1 Candidatus Zixiibacteriota bacterium
GTCGCGGATCGACGAAGGCGCACTTCGTCAGATCGCCGAAAAGACCCATGGGAAATTCTTCCGGGCACGATCGAGCGAGGAACTTGAGAGTATCTATTCGGCAATCGATAAACTGGAGAAGACCGAAATCAAAACCACCGCCCATGTTCAGTACCGGGAACTCTTCCCGCAAGTTGTGCTGGCGGGACTGCTCTTGCTGGCGCTGGAAATCCTGCTGGCTAACACCTGGCTTAAGAAACTGCCGTAGGGGACACGATGCGATTTGAAGACCCTTCAAAATTCCTCTTGCTCATCGGTGTGCTAGTCTTGGCGATCTTCATGTTTTGGACACTCTCGCGCAAGCGACGTCTGTTGGAGCGATTCGGCGATATCCCGCTCATCATGAAAAATTCGCCGTTCATTTCTTTCGCCCGCCAGCGATCGAAAGCGGCTTTGCTGTTGGTGGTCATGGCCCTTTTGTGCGTCACCATCGCACGGCTCCAATTCGGCACCCATCTTGAATCGGTCAAACGCGAAGGGCTTGATATTGTAATCGCGCTCGATGTTTCCAATTCAATGATGGCGCAGGATATCAAGCCAAGTCGATTAGAGCGGGCCAAGCAAGAAATAGAGGCGATTATTGGGCGGTTGACAGGTGACCGGATCGGACTTGTACCTTTTGCCGGAGACGCCTTTATTCAGTGCCCGTTGACCATTGATTACCCCTCGGCCCAAATGCTGGCCTCGGCGGTCGATGTCGGCTCGGTGGCACATCAGGGAACCAATCTGTCGGCGGCAATCGAGGTATCGGCCAAGGCATTTGACCAAAAAGAACGGGAACATAAGGTTTTGCTTCTGTTGACCGACGGTGAGGATCAGCAGGGGGGAGCAGTAGAGGCGGCCGAAGCGGCCCGCAAAGAGGGAATACGCATCTACACCGTCGGGATCGGCAATCCCTCCGGGGAACCTATTCCTACTTTGGATCGTACTGGAAATAGAGTCGGGTATAAAAAAGATGAGAACGGCGATGTGATCATGACCAAGCTCGACGAAGAAACACTGCAGAAGATCGCCCTGACCACCGGCGGCAAATATTACAATGCCACGCCCAATGAAATGGAGCTTGACCGGATATTCGACGAGATATCCAAACTTGAGAAGAAAGAGCAGGAAGGCACGTTGGTCACCCGGTACGATGACCGTTTCCAGTGGCCCCTTTTGTTGGCCCTTGTCATTCTAGTCGTGGAGTTCTTTCTTTCGGAAAGAAAAAAGCCCAAGGGAGAACTGGCCCGTGCGTAAAGCTGGAACACACATCGTAGCGGCAATTGTTCTGTTCGGTATGACCGGACAGGTTTATGCCGGATACGCCGATGCCGTTCGGAAGGGAAACAAGGCGTTCGCTGAGAAAGATTTCGCCACCGCGCTTGATAAGTACCGCGAAGCCGAGGCCGACCGCCCGACCTCGCCGGAGATCGATTACAATCTGGGTGGCGCGCTGTTTGAACAAGGGAAATATGAAGAGGCGGTGGAACGGTTCACGCATGCCCTCAACACAACCGACCCCAGGCTGGCCGCCTCAGCGCAGTTTAATCTCGGCAATACCCATTACCGGATGCAGGATTACCTCAAGGCGATTCAGGCGTACGAAGAGTCGCTCAAACTCAACCCAAAAGATGTCGACGCCAAGTTCAATCTGGAACTTGCCCGCAAGATGCTCAAAGAAAACGCCAAGGGTGAGAATCAGAAGCAGAACAATCAGCAACAACAGGATCAGCAACAGCAACAACAACAGCAGAAAGACCAACAAGACAAGGACGATAAAGACAAACAACAGCAACAACAGCCCTCCGATCAGCAGGACCAGAACAAAGATCAGCAAAAACAAGACCAGCAACAGGCGCAGGCTAAAGATCAAAAGAAGATGTCCAAAGAAGATGCCGAGCGGATATTGAACGCCCTTCGGGACAACGAAAAAGACACCCAGAAAAAGCTTAAGCGCCAGCTCCAGACAAACGGTTACAACGGCAAAGACTGGTGATGAAAACCTTTCGTCGACAATTTCAATTGATACTTTTGCCGGCATTAGTTTGTCTGATTTGCTCTTCGTCGGGCGCTGTGGCGCAGAGTGATATCAATATCGCGGTGTCGCTTGACCGCGAATCTATCGCCGCCGACGAGCAGGCGGTGCTCCAAATCGAAATCTCCGGGTCAGTGCAGGACCTTCCTAATCCGACTCTCCCAGACCTGCAAAAAGTTGAGATTTACTCTCAGGGTCGTTCCAGCAATATCAGTATCGTCAATGGGCAGGTGAGTTCCTCAGTGACATACAGGTACATTCTCATCCCGCAACAACCGGGCACGTATCCGATCAGCGGAATTTCTTTGCAGTACAACGGCAGAACATATTCGGGTAACGCAGTTACGCTGACTGTTAGCACCGCAGGATCGCAGACCCAAAACCGGTTGCAACAGCGCGCCACTGAGTCGGATGGTTCCGGCAAGGACTATTTTCTGGAATTGTCGGTCGACGACAAGAATCCGTATGTCGGCCAGCAGGTCATCATGACCCTCAAGCTGTTTATTGCGGTACAGTTTTACGGCAGTCCGTCGCTGGAAGAGCCATCGACCACCGGTTTTTGGACCGAAGTTCTAGGCAACAAAACTCCGTACTATCAGAAAATGAACAACCGAACGTATCGGGTGATCGAACGGAAATATGCGATTTTCCCGAGTCAAAGCGGTCCGCTGACAATCGGCCGCGCCACGATCACCGCAACTGTTGCGGTGCGGAGCCGTCAACGTGACCCATTTGACATGTTCGGTGATCTGTTTGGACAAGGTCAACAGGTGCAAATACGGTCGGAGCCGCTCCGTGTGATCGCGCGCGAACTTCCGGCGCAGGGAAAACCGAATGACTTCAGCGGTACCGTTGGCAGGTACTCGATGTCGGCCACGGTCAATAAGACCATGACCGAAGCGGGACAGCCGGTCACGCTCACGATCAAAATTTCCGGCAACGGCAATATCAAATCTGTCGCCGAGCCAGTAATCCCTGAGTCGCAAGACTTTCGTGTCTACAAGGCCGGTTCGAATGAGCAGATCAACAAATCGGCCGACCAGTTGAGCGGGACCAAGGTGATCGAACAGGTGTTTATTCCCAAGCGGCCGGGGGAAATGACAATCCCGGGGCTGTCGCTCAATTTCTTCGATCCGGGCAAAGGAACCTACCAAACGGTTCGCACCGATGAGATCAAGATCACGGCTACCAAACCTGAAGGGTACGCCGTCTCTCCGGATCTTCCGGTCGCCCCGCCGGGAGTTACTATCGGAAGTCAATCCGCCGACATCCGCTTTATCAAAAATGATCCCGGCAAATTGCGCAAAAAGGGCGAACTACTGATTTCAAATCCGCTCTACTTAAGCTTGAATGCATTCCCGGTGGTCTTGCTCGCCGGTGCGATTGTCATGCGAAGGCGGCGCGAACATATGGCGGCGAATGTTGGACTTTTCCGCCAGCGGACCGCCGGACGGCAGGCGAAAAAACGGTTGGCCAAAGCCCGGTCGCTCGCAACCCCGGAAAACTCTCAGAAGTTTCATGCGGAGCTGTCGCTGGCGCTAGTGAGCTATGTCGCGGACAAGTTGAATGTCTCTCCCCACGGTCTCACCAGTGACCGGATCGGTGAACTTCTGAGCGAGAGGTCGGTCGATTCCTCGCTCACTGCGGAAATGCTGGGCGTTTTGCGTCAGTGTGACTTTGCCCGCTTTAGTTCGGCCGGAGTATCGGGTGATTCTATGGCCAAAGCGCTTGCCTCGGCCGAGAATCTTATGACCCGTTTCGAGGGAGTACAGCTTGCGTAAGTTTGTAAACCGATACTTCGCGCTCCTGGCGATTGTGATATTCGCAGGGAAAGCATACTCCGCGGTCTCGGACGATTTCTCCAAAGCGAATGAGTACTACTCTGCCAAATCGTATGATTCAGCGCTGACGGTGTATCAATCGATTGAGCGGACCGGGGTGGAATCAGCAGAACTGAATTTCAATATCGGCAATTGCTATTTCAAATCGGGGGATATCGGGCGGGCGGTTGTCTATTACTTGCGCGCCAAACGCCTAAGTCCATCCGATGATGATATCAATGCCAATCTTGCGTTTGCCAAAGGATTTTCGCGCATACAAATGGAGGGCGTGGAGTTGAATCCGGTCCGTACATTTATCGAGGGAATCCTTGATCCGCTCACGCTTAATCTGCTGGGTTGGGTATCGTCTGGTTGCTTTATCCTCTTCGTTTTGCTCTTGTTGTTCAGATTTGGGTTGGGATGGACAGCGGTGAGCCAGTCGGCGATTGTCTTTTCGGTAATCTTGCTGGTTGGCTCGGCACTTTCGACAACTTTCAAGTATCGCAACGATTACCTCACCAAGCGCGGAGTGGTCGTGAGCGAGGATGCACCGGTGCTCTCGGAACCGACCTCGCAGGCGCAGACTGAACTCCACGGATCTCCAGGGCTGGTGGTTGAAATCCTCGGCGCCTCCGGCGATTATTACAATGTCTTGTTTGAAAACAAACGCCGCGGTTGGGTCGCTAAAAGCCACCTCGAAATTGTCTGAACTTCGTCTTTTTCTCCCCATTGGTATTACGTTGACACCCCCAAGGTGGGTGGTCTATCTTGTCTTCTCCTAAAGTGAAGTACTCATGCTAAAAGTGCTCAAAAGCAAACAGTTCTGGGGTATTACAATCGCCCTTGGACTGTTGGTCTATTGCCTGAAAGACATCCGCGTATCGGATCTTGACGAATTGTGGCATCGGGCAGAACCGATGTACGCGGTTCTGGCGGTGATAACCTCATTTGGGTATGTGCTCACCCGGGGTCTCCGCTGGCGACTCCTTGTTTCCCAGCAAAAAGCAATTCCGATCACTCGCGCGGTCACTCTGTATGCCGCAGGTCAGGTTCTGAACACAATCATGCCTGCTCTGACCGGACAGGTGGGGCGAGTGATCCTCTTTTCCAAAAAAGAGAAATTGTCTAAGTCTGGGATGTTCTCGACAGTCATTTTAGAGATTCTTTTCGACGCAGTCGCGCTCGTTTTGGTCCTATTTTTTGGGTCTGCGTTTATTGTTATCCCTGGAGAATATGAGTCGGCCGGGGTTATCCTAACCGTATTCACGGCTGTAAGCATTCTCTTGCTCTATTTGTTTCTTCATTTCCGCAACCCAATTGAACGGACATGCGAGCGGGCAATCGGCAAACGCTGGCCGGGTACTTTCACCGGAGTGAAAAAGTTTATTGCCTCATTCACTAAGGGAATTGAACTTCTTAAGTCAAGCGGCCACATGATCGGCGGCGTTGCATTGTCGCTCTGCCAATGGATTTTGCATCTGTTTGTCATTTTCTTTCTTTTTAAGTCGTTCGGTATCGACCTGTCGCTTCCTGAAACCGGGTTGGTGATGATGATCAACACCATCGCGCTACTCGTGCCGATCACCCCGGCAAACGCCGGCACATTCGAAGTCGTGGTGTCGACATCTCTGCGGGCCTTTAAGGTTGGTCAGACCGACGCGGTTCTTTGTGCGCTGGCCCTGCATCTGGTCGATCTGCTTCCGATCGTTGTGCTGGGACTGTTCTACTTCCGGGTCGAAAAGATGTCGCTATCGGAAATTAAGAGGCAACACGAAGACGATACGATCCTTGATAAAATCTCCGAAGAGGGCACTTTTATCGAAGAGGGAAGAAAGTGACGCCGTCGCCGCGATTTTCGGAAATCTTTGGGAAACAACTGGGCTCAGCGGGCGTTGCACAAACCATAGATGCGTGTACTTGCCCGAAAGGACCGATGATTGACTGATACATTGATCTCTCCGTCGCCGTCGCTTGGCTTCTCCCAATTCTATCTGGACTATCTTGCCGGTCGAAAACCGGCTGTTGATTTTATAGTCGGCGATGATCTTCAGACGATCGCCTTGCAAATTGACAAGCACACATACAACCGCGCCGCTGTTTGCGAAATCTTGCTTAGACAGAACATTCAGTTCGGGGTCGACCAACCGGCGCTTGATTCGATTCGCCTATTGACCAATGAGAAGTCACTCTGTGTATTTGCCGGCCAACAGGCGGGGCTTTTCGGTGGGCCACTGCTGGTCGTGGTCAAGGCGCTGGCGATCGTCAAACTGGCGCGTGAGTTTTCTCAGAGGTTGTCACGGCCGGTAATTCCAGTCTTCTGGATTGCCGGTGACGATCATGACTTTGATGAAATCGCCACAACTTTTGTGCTCAACCAGCAATCGGAATTGGTGGAACTCAAGTACAGCGCCCGGCCGGCTGTGGAACTTCCAGCCGCCGAAATTCGATTGGACAGCGCCGAGGAACTGGCGCGGCTACTCGAACTGTTGAAGGCGTCGTTGGGGCAGACCGATTTCACCGCCGACCTCTATTCTGAGATCGAGTCATCGTACAAAGCAGGGGAGACTGTTGTCGGTGCCTTTGCAAAGTTTATGGCCCGGCTCACGCGCGGCACCGGACTGGCCTTTTTCAATCCGTGCGACTCGCAAGCGAAAGCGCTGGCGGCGCCGCTATTTGAGCGGATTGTCGACGAACAACCGTCGATCCACCAGGCCCTGCACAAAGCTAATGAAGCACTTCAAAAAGACGGCTACCATTTGCAGGTGGAGAAGAAGGAATCTTCGGCGCTGTTGTTTCGTCACCGTGGCGGAAGAAAACCGGTGCACGTAGATTCCGACAAATTCACGATTGATGGAGAAACGCTCACTCCAGTTGAACTCAAGAGCGCGATCCGCTCCAATCCTGAACAGTTTTCCCCCGATGTCATGACCCGCCCGCTCATGCAGTCGACTCTCTTTCCGGTGCTCTGTCAGATCGGCGGACCGGCCGAAGTGGCCTATCTGGCGCAATGTCGACCGCTTTTCGATGTTGTCGGGGTCCCGACCCCGTTTCATCGCGGCCGTCCGACACTTACTCTGCTCGAGAAGCGTATTGAAAAACTGGTCGACGAATACAATCTGTCGTTTGACGAAATCACCGGCGACATTGAACAAGCGGTCAATCGTGTGATGCTTGCCAATTTCCCCAAAGATCTGGAGGAAGGGTATCGTTCGCTTACTTTAGACTTGTCAACCCGATGGAAACAGTTTGCAGATACGTCACTGGCCTTTGATCCCTCACTTGCCGAGTTCGCCAACCAAACCTACGGCAAGATCGATTTCACGCTCAAGAATTTCGAGGCCAAGCTTTTTTCGGCCCACAAAAAGAAGGGAAAAGATATCCGCGAACGAATCCACCGGGTCCAGCATCACCTCTTTCCGCGCCGAACATTACAGGAACGAACTTTGAATATTTCGTGTTATCTTGCCAGATATGGGTTCGGCGTAGTACCGTTTGTGCTGGACCGGATGTCGACTGATCAAAACGGGCATCAGCTCATTTCGCTTTCGGAGAAATCGTCGCTATGAACATAGGCATCACCTGTTATCCGGTCGCTGGTGGATCGGGAATTGTCGCCACTGAACTGGGCCAGCAGTTGGCTCTGCGGGGGCATCAAGTCCATTTCATTTCGTATTCGATTCCGTTCCGGCTCGACCAGTACCAGCCGAATGTGTTCTATCACGGGGTAGAGACCACCGCCTATCCGTTGTTCAAGTTCCCGCCGTACGAATCGACGCTTTCAGCAAAAATGGCGGAAGTTACCCGTTCGTTCAAACTGGAAGTCCTTCACGTGCACTACGCGGTACCTCACGCCACCTGTGCGTATCTAGCCCGCCAGATGCTCTTGGCGGCCGGAGAGCCGATCCCCAAATTGATTAC
>JBGAWZ010000540.1:0-2679 GCA_044227335.1 Candidatus Zixiibacteriota bacterium
ATATGGAGACGCGGCCAATAGACTATCGGAACCTGATAGCAGGGAATCACCGTCGAAATCAACGTAAACCCGCGCCTCAATCATGTTGGCGGCTAACTCATCGGCAGCGCCTGCCCCTGTTGAGAGGTCGCGGACGAACAATCCCGTTATTGTTTTAGAAGCACTGAAGTAATTGTCAATTCGGAACTCGGCGATCGGCGCTTCGTCACCTGCAGGGCGGATCACTCTGTTTCCCAAAGGGATCGTGGAAAAATAGAGTTCTTCGACGCGCAAGCTGGCTGTGGTGTCGGCTATTCCCGCTATTTGATTGCTCACACTAACCGCGCCGACTCCGGGCGTGGCGGCAATGTATCTGCCGGTCGAATCAACGGAACCAACTCTGCCCAACGCTTTCCATGTTACATTCCCGACATTGGTTTCATTGCCGATGCTATCCAGTCCGACCGCAGTAAATTGTACAGTATCTCCAATGCCAACCTTTACGGAATCCGGGGTGATTTTGATCTGAACAAGCGGCCCCGCCACCACAGTTATCTCGCCGCTTGTATCGACCAGCCCACCTGATGTCGCGATTAGATGACCAGAACCTGCGCTATGTGCGGTAAACAGGCCGTCTGCCTCAATCGTACCGATACCATTAAATACAGTCCAAATTGGAATTGGCTGTGGATCGGCCACGTTGTGATCGGCGTCACGGGCAACGGTCATAAACCTAAGTGTATCGCCTGCTTTCAAAGTTGCCGTATCAGGAGCGACGGAGAGCGAAGCGGGGGTTCCCGCTGAAATCGTAAAAACGCCAGTACTATCGGCAAGACCGCCGGCGTGTTGGGCAACCACTTTGATTGATCCGGGCTTCTGCAACGACAACTCGGTGGTCGTTCCAATATTCGGAGTCAGAGTGCCTACGGCTTGGGGGCCGAGATAACTCCAATCGACCGGCACATCGCCGATCAGGAAGCCTAAGGATGTATACCCACGGGCATACAGATGCGTGGTGTCATTGTCGGTGGTGAGTGCCGTGTCACCGACAACAGTGCCGTCGATGAGTTCAATACGAATATGATGAAGGCCACCGCCGAGTGTAACTGTTACACTGCCTGAGTCGCGGATTCCCAAATACGTCGCTCTGATCCAATATGTGCCGACAAGCCCGGCGGTGTAGAACCCGGTTGACGTGATGTTGCCGATCAAATCTGAGGTTGTCCAAGTGGCCGAGTCGGTATAGTCGGCTATGAAGTTTGAAAAGCCGTCGTATCCTAGCGCGGCGTATTGGTAGGTTTGAAGTGTCGGAACAGTATTTGTAGGCGGCAGGACATCGATAGCCGCAAGCGGCCCGGGAATCACTCTGATTGTGTCGGTTTGGTCACTCAACCCCAGACCGCTGGATGCCGAGATAAACCCCACGCCTGTTGTCGTGGCAGAAAAAATGCCGGTGGAATCGACGATACCAATACCGCCGGCGCCGGTCCAGGTGATGATGCCGAAGTCCGTGACCATATTGGCGTTCTTGTCAACCCCTGAAACCGAGAACAAGCGGGATGAACCGGCGGGAATAGTCAAAGTGTCGGGAATAACATTCATAGTGACCGGAAGTCCCGGTTGGACATACATCGTTCCGGTCGTTGTTGAGATGCCATTGAAGCTGGATGTAACGGATGGATTGTCTGTACTGTCGTGCGCGAGCACCCGAAACTGATAGATAGAGTCGGCGCTCATCGTGTCAATGATCGTGATGATCTCAAGATGATCCAGTTCGTTCGTTTCATAGGCGCCGATATCCGGTGCCGATCCAGCGAATGAATAGCCGACGTCCATTCCGGCATCGATCGCCGGAGATCCATAGCCCAAATGAAAATCGCCGCCTGCCGCGTCGACAAACACCGGGTCAGCAATCTTTCCACCCACCGAATCGACGACTCCTCCCGAATATTCTTGCGCATTGACTGCCCAGAACAAATTGTATGCTACGATATTCCCGGCTACTCCGGAGATTCCCCGGGCGCATGAGTCAACGATGTTGTTGATAATCCTCGCGGTGGCCTCGTTTACCTGAATATCAATTCCTACTTGGGACCCGAATACGGTGTTGCCATAAATTCGACTCCCTACGGCGCCTTTCTTGTTGGAGATCCCGGCGGATAAGCAGTGAACAAAGACCGACCGGATCACTTGACAACCCGATCCTTCGAGGAGTACTCCCGCAGTTTGGTGATTTTGGAAGAGGCAGTTAGCTATGGTGCAGGAGTCCTTACCGACACGAACTCCCGCCTTCTGACTCGAGATGATCGCAAACCCGTCGAGTCGAATGTGGTCTTCAGAAATTGTGACAACTTCAAAATTCCCGTTTTGGCCATCGATTATTGGAGTGCCGCCGATTACTCTGTACACAACCGGTGATGGCAGTGACCCTTTAGTTTTGAGATCAATCTTATCGATGACGCTGTATACACCGGAAAAAACATTGACCGTGTCACCGGCCTGAATGAGCCCTTTCGATTCTCCGTTGTCGATTGACTTCCAAGCCTGCGCGATAGTCAAACCGGAACTGTCATTGTTGCCAATTGGCGACACATAGTAATTCGTCGCATTGGCAGAAACTGCCAAGACGAGTAGCCACAAGAATTGGTAGAATAATCGGCGCGTCATGTTTAGATCATATTCAAAAACTTAGTTAACCAC
>JBGAWZ010000063.1:0-7732 GCA_044227335.1 Candidatus Zixiibacteriota bacterium
TGGCCTGCCAAAAGAGTGATCTATTATTCGACGGGAATGACTCTTTATCTTTGGGTTGCCTTGCCTTTCTCATCTTCCTTAGGAGATTGATAGTGAAAGGAAGTGAGACTGCGCATGCCGCAATCAAGAGGATTGTTGCCTCTCTCGTTTCACCGGTGTTCATTTTGTACATCGCCCATGCGCCCAGCAAGACTGACACGACAGACGAAACAAGAATCATGCCGAGAAGGAGCCCCGGCCGGCGCGTCCCCGATCCAAGCAAAATTGATACTCCTTTGCCACCACGTCGATTCTTCAGACCAGAATAGAAGCCATGCGACCCGGGAATGGTGATGAACGCCAATGAAAAAGCGATAGTGCCGGCCGCAGCCGATGGCCTTACACTCAATTGACTTGTCATGTAGTAGTATCCGACAAGGAATGTAATTGCCATGGCGGCCGTCGCCACGCACAAAGATACGAAGAGTGGGAGCTTTCGCTCCTCTTTCACATCAGCCATTGCTATGTTGCGAGCCATGTCCCCCTAATTCCCCTGGCTTTCCTCCACCAATTCCTGATACTGTTTCACCAGACGCGAGGTGTCGGTGTCGGAAAGCGATTCGGCCAGAATATTAAACGAGGCCTTCATACGGTCGGGCGCCACCAGCACCCAGCCCGATTCTTCGAATATTCTAACGCCGTCAATAAGCTGTCGTTTCTTGTGGCTTGAATCAGTGATCAACCGGCGCATGACTGTCCCTTTTTTGGCCCACGGGCACGGCACCGAAACTGACTTGCGAATGAAGTGCTCGTATTTATTTCGCAGTTCGCCCAGATGCGTTTGGGTTCGGGCAAGCATTTCCAAAATTCGCACCGCCGAAAAGATCGCATCTGCACCCATCTGGAATCCCGGAAAAATAAATCCGCCGCGTGTGCCGCCGACAAAGTCGGCCTGACCTTTGCGCCGCGCTTCCATCATGGCCAGGTGATCGCCGGCGGTGCGGACGACTTCGACACCATAACGACGGGCAATTTCTTCTATACCCATCGAGGCCGATACCGGAACCGCGATCCGCTTGGGCGACGAAGTCTGCAGGACCAGATCGGTGACAATCAAAAGGAGTAACTGCGAGTCGAGCGGTGTGCCGGTTTCATCCACAACCGTCAGTTTTTCCGCGGCGGCGTTAAACAGAAATCCGATATCGGCGTTGAGTGAGGTGACGATAGTAGAGAGCTGGACAATCGCCCGGTTTTGATCATCAAACGATGACGAGAATTTCCGTGGATTCGGGTTGGCGTTCAATTCAATACTGGAAAGCCCGAGAATTGTCGGAAGCACAGGAAAAATCTGAGCCGAGGAACCGTTGGAGTGGTCGGTGACAACTTTGAATCCGGATTTTTTGACCAGATCGATATTCACCTCGCTCAAAAACTCGGTGCGGTAATCGTCGAGCACTCGCTGGGGAGTTTCCAAGTGTCCGATCTTGTCCATCGGCGCCAATTCGAAGTCTTCGCCGAAATAATTCCGCTCGATCTTTTTCAGTTTTCCGGTCGGCATATCAAGGCCCGAGCCATCGATGACTATGATATCAGTCTGGCGGTAATCTTCGGGATTGTGCCGGACATAAATGCCCGCGGCGAATTTCCCTTTGGTGAGCGCATAGCGCATCACCGGAACCGGCATTGATTCCAGATCGCTGACATTCACGCCCGCCGAGAGCATCCCCGAGATAACCCCGCGCCGCAAAAGGCGCGAGACATCGGAGGCGTCGCGACTGGTGACCACCGAGGTCCCCTGGCCGAGCATCGCGCCAATCGCCGCGCCGATACGAACAGTCAGTTCGGGGGTGATTTCGGCCAGCGCCAGACCGGTTATTTTTGAGTCGGTGAAAAGTTCACGGTTCCATTTGTCCCCCCAGATGAGCGAGGACGAGACAGTCGCGCCATCGTCGACCGTTTTCTTCGGCCAGATTTTGCAATTGGATTTGATTGTCGCCCCTGAACCGATTGTGCATTCTTCCGAGACAATCACATTGTCCTGCAAACTGACTCGCTCGCCGATGCGCGATTTGGCGCACACAATCGCGCTGGTCATCGAACTGGTCGCGCCTAACAACGCATCCGACCAGATGGTCGTATCTTTCAAATCCGAGCCGCGTCCGATATGCGAGCGGCGACCAATTGTGCAATTGTGTAACTTTGCGTCGCTTTCGATGAAGACATCGTCGCCCAAAATCACTGTGCCGCTGAATTTGACCGTGTCATCGAACTGCACATTCTCGCCAAGATACACATTGGCGGGGCCGATTTTCTTGGCTGGGCGTTTCAAATCAAGCAAGAGATTGCCGGCATACAAATCCTGGTGCGCACGACGGTATTCGTCGACATTGCCGACATCTTTCCAATACCCGCTCATGATTGTGCCAAAAAGGCGGCGCTTTTGCGAAAGCATATGCGGGAAGAGATTCTGCGAGAAATCGTAATTGCGCGCCGGCGGGATCATTTCGACTGCGGAGGGCTCCAGAATGTAAATGCCGGTATTGATTGTATCGGAAAAGGCCTCCGACCAGGTTGGCTTTTCCAAAAAGCGAGCGATACGGCCGTCCGGTTCGGTAATGACAATTCCGTACGCCAGCGGATTCTCGATGCGCGTGAGCAGAATAGTCGCCGATGATTCCTGCTCTTTGTGCCAGGCAATCGCCGACGTCAGATCAAAATCGGTGACCAAATCGCCGGAAATAACCAATACCGTTTCATTGAATTCAGCGGCGGCGAATTTGACCGCGCCGGCGGTGCCGTAGTCATCGTCGGGTAGCGCATACTTCATCTGCACTCCGAGCGACGAGCCGTCCCTAAAGTGACTCTTGATAAGTTCCGGCTGGTAATACAATAGCGAGGTGATATCGGTGATGCCGTGCTTTTTGAGCAGGAGCACGACATGTTCCATCATCGGAATATTCCCAATCGGCACCATCGGCTTGGGAATGCTCATGGTCAGGGGTCGAAGCCGGGTGCCGAAACCACCGGCCATTACTATCGCTTTCACGTTGTACTCCTTGTCAGTCGAGGGGACATGGATCAAACATCGCGCCGAAGGTACCCGTTGTCTATAAGAATTTCGCTCACATCGGCGAAATTGTCAAAGGGAACGAAGGGGATATTGCGCTCAGTGCAGTAACAAGCCAGGTCTTTCTTGGCCAGCAGTAAATCGGCTTGTCCGACGGCACAGATATCGGAGTATCCGTCACCGACAAACGCCAGCCGCACCGAAGAATCAGTCCGTTCAGCGCGATATTCGGCCATCCTCTCCCCTTTGCAACACCCGCACCGGGTGCAACTTGTGTTGTCCCAGGGGAAGTCGATCTCCAGCCCGGATCCATGTAAGCGGCCGATATTGGACATCACCGGAAGGTGCCCCAGTCCATTACGGTGCAATATCGGGTTTATGTACAAATCGAGGCCGTCGGATAAGATATGAACCGGTACTTCATTTCGCACACAGAGCTGTTCAAAGGCAGTAAATCCATTATCGATCTCAAATTGGGCTAAGAACTGGTGAATCTCTTCGGCGGATCCGGACACCATCGCCGCCTCGGCAGAAAGGCACTCGCGGCTCGACATTTGTAGATTTTTCCAGGCCGGCAGGAGCGAATCGTTGCGTCCGCCGGAAAAGTGGTGGAACAATGCGTACCCGATATCACGGCGCGAAATGGTGCCGTCGAAATCACAGAATATCGCGGTAGTTGTTTTCATTTGTTCGCCGACAACAGATACGAGGCGTAGCGAATGTCCGGGCGATACCGAACCACCACCCGCGCATAACTCTGGTAAACGCCGTACTTCCGTTCGCACGCCAGTTGGGCCAGCCGGAATTCGATATAGTCGGCGTACTGTTCGTAAAGGCCAAGATCACGCCTCTGCGCCGATTGCAAAAGGAAATCGGCGATGGAATCGCTGACCCGACCGGCGCCGTCCAGACGGCTCACATCAGCGACCAGCGCGGCGGCGGAGGTCAATTCAGAGTGATACACAAAACCATTCTCGCCGGCAAATTTTTCAAACTGTGTAGCCAGATTTGGAGTTACAGTCAGCACTGTGTCGCGGCCCAGAATCTCATCTTCGTACTGCTGGGCGAATTTGCTCAGCAAGAACGAGCGCTCCAGCGCCAGAGGAAACGGCTCACGCTCGGGTGACCTGAAGACCGAGTCCGGCGGAAGTCCGGTGCCGATATCGTGCACAATACTGTCGACCTCGTTTAAGTATGTTTTCCCCTCGACATAGTAGCGCGATATTGTCAGCCGCAGGCCGTCGCCATCTTGAAACCGGCTGAACCCCTGCACCAGTCCCTTGCCAAATGTAGTGTCTCCGACCAAAATGGCACGGTGATTTTTCTGAAGTGCACCCGAAACTATCTCGGCGGCTGAGGCAGTTCCGCGATCAACTAAAACGACCATCGGAAGGCCGCCGGTGACGTCCTCTCCAGTAGCAAAATGCTCTTCGGTATTCCAGCGCGAGCGGGATTCGGTACCGACTATCAATTTTCCTTTTTCCAGAAACAAATCAGCGGTCTGAAAAGCCTCGTTAAATAATCCTCCGGGATTACTGCGCAGATCAAGTATGATCCCGCGCGGGCGTGATGATTTCCTCGCAATCAACGAATCAATAGCCGCCGAGACATCATCGGATGCCCCGCCTTCAAAATCTAATAACCGGATATAAACCATCGAGTCGGGCGTCAGTCCCGCAAACGGCACATGCACCAGTTCGAGATTCTTTCGGGTCACGTTTACTGAAAGCGTATCGTGCGTCACCGGCCGAAAAATCTGGATTGGCACGGTGCTTCCCTCCTTTCCTCGGAGGAGTTTGATCGAACGCTGGGCGTCATAGGCCCGCAGTGAAGTGTCGGAGATAGCGATAATAATATCCCCAGCCAGAATTCCCGCCTCATCAGCCGGACCATTCTCACGCACCGACATCACCAAAAGACCCAGCGGATCGCGCACGACACTGACACCGATCCCGACATACTCGCCGTGGAACTCCTCATCGAGTCGTCCGAACTCCGATCCGGTCATGTAATACGAGTACCGGTCGAGAATGGATGTCATACCGTCGACACTCCGCCGAAAAGCATCGTCCCAGTTGATCTGGCCGGGATAAGCACGGTCAATTTCGGCCGCCGTTTCAACCAATGAGTAAGCCGCGCGAACCGACTTGTCGGAAAGGACATAAATCCCCAGTCCGCCGCAGAGAATAACAAGGAGAAAAACGAGCGTAATAGTCTGAATAATGGCCCGGCGAGATGACAACCCGGCGGTACTAGGCGGCGGAATCAAATCACCCGTCTGCGGATTGTCGGGCGAGGGAGTAGAAAGAGAGTCGGTCATGGTCGCTTGAGAACTGAGAAAATAAGAGGGCGAATCAGCTCAAAAGTCTCATCAATAGTCCCGGCCGCGTCGATCAACTTCACCCGCCGCGGCGACATCAGGCCGATCTTATGGTATCCCAGCCGTACCCGTTCGAAAAATGCTCGTGATTGTGACTCAAGCCGGTCGAGTTTCTTTCCGCGCCTAGCATATGCAGTTGCCAGAGGGACTTCAAATACGAGAGTCAGATCGGGGCGTAGCGATCCGACCGCGACCGTGTGAAGCTTTCTCACCATCACCAAATCCAGTCCCCGGCCATACCCCTGGTACGCAGTCGTGCTATCATAAAACCGGTCACACAGAACGATCGCGCCGCGATCCAGTTGCGGGACAATTTCACGGGCAGTCAACTCAGCGCGGGCCGCTTCGTAGAGCAATAGCTCTGTTGTGTCAGTCAAATCTTCACGCGTATGAAGGACGATATTTCGAATCTGCTCGGATATCTTGGTGGAACCCGGCTCCCGCAGTGTGACCACCGGAAAACCGACATCGCGCAGGAGTCCCGCGATCTTAGCAAGCTGAGTCGACTTGCCACACCCGTCGATTCCCTCAAATGTGATGAATTTGCCGCGGCGCGGCGGTGATTTTTTTGCGTTGGTCGCCATAAAAAACCGGCAGGAGTTCCTGCCGGTTAAACTACGATATCCGCGGGCGATCACAAAGTTATTTTTTCTTTGTTACCACACGCTTTTGTGTTTTGGTCGTGGCCGGGCGGGCGGTCTTGGTGGTCGCCGGCTTTTTGGCCGCGGCACGCATTGGCTTGTCACCCTTGGCGGCCTGTTTCCAACCGTACTTAGTGATAAACTCTTCGGTTAAGCGGCGAGCCTCCTCGTCGGTAAACTGCACCGGCGGGGATTTTTTGAAATACGATGACGGCTCGATCAGCGCGCCGGAAAGTTTATTGTCCAGCGCCAGCTTGCAACAACGAATGGCGTCGATCACCACACCCGCTGAGTTCGGCGAATCCCAGACTTCCAGCTTGAGTTCGGCATTAAGCGGGACATTGCCGAAGGTGGTGCCTTCCATGCGGATATACGCCCACTTGCGATCCTGCAACCACTCAACATAGTCCGACGGACCAATGTGAATGTTGGCCGGCGCCATTTCATAGTTGAGCTGAGAGGTAACCGCGTTGGTCTTCGATATCTTCTTTGATTCCAGACGAGAACGCTCCAACATATTCAAAAAGTCGGTATTACCACCGACATTGAGCTGGCTGGTACGTTCGAGTCTCACACCGCGATCCATGAACAGACGGGTCAGGATACGGTGCATGATGGTAGCGCCTACCTGCGACTTGATATCGTCGCCGATCACTGGCAGTCCGCGCTCTTTAAACCGCTTCTGCCAATACGGCTCGCGGGCGATAAAGACCGGGATGCAGTTCACAAAACCGCAACCGGCATCCAGAATCTGCTCGACATACCACTTGGTCGCTTCTTCCGAACCGACCGGCAAATACGACACGACCACATCAGTCTTGGTGTCTTTCAACAGTTTGACGATATCAACGGTATCGCCGGGAGCCTTTTCGATAATCTGAGACAAATAATGCCCCAAACCGTCGTGGGTCATACCGCGCTGGACCGTGACGCCTGATTTCGGAACTTTCGCGAACACATAGGTACAGTTCGGTTTGGTGTAGATCGCTTCGGACAGATCCTTGCCGACTTTGTTCTTGTCGATGTCAATCGCGGCTGAAAATTCGATATCGCTGATATGATATCCACCCAGATTGACATGCATCAGGCCGGGAATCTGATCGTTGTCCTTGGCCTTTTTGTAAAACTCGACGCCCTGCACCAGTGACGACGCGCAGTTGCCAACGCCGATAATCGCTACTCTTACTTTTCCCATATTCGGTCTTCCTTGTTACGGGGTTATTAGTTTTTCGCGGGAGGAATGTAGGTTTGAACAACCGGGGGGTCAAATTGTTCTTGCGAATATTGTCCGAAATATAGTAGTTATATATATAATATGACCATATGGTCACGTTGGGTCTTGTAGGTCGAAACCCCTGCGGCACAGCAGTCGAGCGTCAGCGAGAGGTTTCGACACTTTGAAAGTGAAATTGATACCAGGCTTCGACAGGCTCAGCCTGACTTGAACAAAAGTGTTGCAATGAATTACCGAGAGCATGCAAGAAATTGTGCTTCCAAGTCACCCTGAGCTTGTCGAAGGGTGAGTGCTTACGTAGCCCACCGCTCCGCACTGGGCATAGAGAGATGAGGTAGGTCGAAATCCCTTGCCGCGCCATGGGCGCGGTCGAGCGTCCGCGAGAGGTTTCGACAATTTGACTGATATCAATCACGACCAGTCACCCTGAG
>JBGAWZ010000064.1:0-7641 GCA_044227335.1 Candidatus Zixiibacteriota bacterium
AATGTGATCGCCCGCTCAAAAATCGATATCAACCTGCAGTGTCGAAGTTGCGGGGATGGCGTCGTTGTTGTATTTATCGTATCCCACGATGAGCGCGACATTGGAAGCGAATTTCCATGACGCGCCGATATTGATCGAACCGTACGCACTCTTGCTCCCCATGTAATCGACACACAGCCAGAGCTTATCGGAAATCTCCGGCATTGTCCGTTCCCAGGCGAGCAGAAGGCCGGTGTTGTCTTTTTCTCCTTTGTCATCAAAGAGGAGCGTGTCGTTTCCGGAGAAGTATCCGGCCGAAATCCGTCCAAGCGAAAGACTGTCAATCGTGAGTGTCCAGGCGGCCTTGGCATAGATGACATTATAGTTGGTCAGGTCCGACTTAAGGCCGACATCGAAAATACCGACCGCCAGCGCCGGTGACCAGGAACCGAACGACTTCTCGGGTGTGCCGATCTTGGCGTTCAAATATATCGGATAGTCATCGAGCAATCCCAGGCCGGACTTGTGATCAAACCCGACTTCCATATTCACTTTGCTTCCCGGCAAGATTCCGGCCGTGAGCCCGATATTCGTCACTGTCGGCCAGCGTGAGCCGGCGTCATCCCGTTCCACCGGGAGGTATAAGTCGTACGTGATATGAAATAGTTTGAATGGCTGAATGTCGGTTGACGGCGCCCAGACATGGGTCGAGGCGGTCGCGAAAACCACTCCAGTCCCGGTGACCAGGCACAACATTGTAAGCGATAGCGCTAGTATGAGCTTCATGATTAGACTCCTTCGTAGGCCGACTCACCGTGTAAGGATGAATCCAGCCCGCGTTCTTCATCACTGCCGGTAGTGCGCACAGGCGTGACAATATTGATGATCTTCAGCATAAGGTAGGTAAAACCGAAGGCGTAGATAGATGATCCAACTACCGTCGCCACCTGCTTTAGGAAAAATGAGCTGTTCCCGGCCAGAAGACCGTCGGCGCCTGCCGGATTGACTTCCGTGCTGGCCAAGATTCCAAGGAGAATGACACCCAACGCTCCGCCGACACCATGAACGCCCCAGACATCAAGCGCATCATCCCATTTCAGTTTGTTTTTTAGACTGACGGCGAAATAACAAACGATCCCCGCCAGTATCCCAATGATAGCGGCGCTAGTCGGAGTGACATATCCCGCGCAGGGAGTAATAGTGGCGAGGCCCGCCACCGCTCCAGTCAGAAGCCCGAGGAATTTCGGTTTTTGCTCAAAGATCCAGGCCAGGAGCATCCAGACCGGTCCGGCAAATGAAGCCGCGATATCGGTATTGAGAAATGCGACACCGGTAATAGCATCAACCTTGAGCTGGCTACCGGCGTTGAATCCGTACCAACCGAACCACAAGAGTCCGGTACCGAGCGCCACTAGCGGAATGCTGTGCGGAACGGCATCACCGACCCGCCGCCGACCGACATACAGCACCGAGGCCAACGCCGCCATACCGGCGATATTATGTACGACAATGCCACCGGCAAAGTCCAGTACCCCCCACTTGGCTAAAAATCCGTTACCCCAGACCATATGAACAAACGGGAAATACACAAAAGTCAGCCAGGCGACTAAGAACAGCAAATAGGCGCCGAACTTCACTCGATTGGAAAAAGCGCCGGTGATCAGCGCCGGAGTGATGATTGCAAACATCATCTGGTAGGCCATAAAGACAAACTCGGGAATATTCCCTGATCCAAATGGCGAGGGCGTATTCAGGGTGACGCCGATCATAAAGACCTTATCGAGATTTCCGATTATCCCGCCATCCCCGCCGCTAAAGCAGAGCGAGTAGCCGTACGCCCACCAGATAATGGTGGTAACGCCCATCGAAACGAAACTCTGAATCATGATCGTGAGGACATTCTTGCGTCCGACCAGGCCGCCGTAAAAAAAGGCAAGACCGGGAGTCATGAGCATGACCAGGCTTGTTGCCACCAGCATAAAGCCGGTGTTCCCAGTATCAAACATCTGCTACCTCCTGTGGCGCGGGTAGGTATTACCCGTCGCGATACAGCAGTAACATAGATATTGTTGTCGCCAACAATGAGTCGGGAAAATCCTGAATTGCCGCTTCGCGATTCCTTACCGCCGCCGCCGGCTTACAAGCCCTATTCGCCGGGGATGATCTTCTCGCGGATCGCGTAGCGGGTCAATTCGGCGATACTGTGCAGATTGAGCTTATCCATGATTCGCTTGCGGTGGGTTTCAACGGTCTTGGCCGAAAGACAGAGTTGGGCGGCAGTCTCCTTGGTCGATTTCCCCTCGGCGATCGACTGCAGAACCTCCCGTTCACGTCCCGACAGGTCAGTACTGACCGGTCCCGAGTCGCCTGCCAGCGCGACATAGTCATCCACGACAAATCCGGCCACACTGCTACTTAAGTAGACTCCGCCTGATTGTACAACGTTGATGCTCTTGACCAGCTCGTCGAGCGCCGAATCTTTCAGAACATATCCGCGGGCGCCGGCGCGAAAGGCCTCAACGACAAAGTGGCGATCCGAATACATCGACAAAATAATCACTCTCACCGTGGTTTTCATCGCCCGCAGTCGACGAAGTGTTTCCAGCCCGTTCAGTCCCGGCATAGAGATGTCCAGCAATAGGACATCGGGATTACATTTCTCGACCACCTCAAGTGCCGTGCGACCGTCGTAAGCCTCACCGACTACTTCGATTCCTCCAAGACCTTCGAGCATTGTTTTCAGCCCGGCACGGAAAAGAGTGTGGTCATCGGCGATGAACACTCTGGTCGGAGCGGGTCGTTTCATTATTTCAGCTCCGGAATACAAAGTTCGACTGTGGTGCCTTCTCCCGCAGGAGAGCTGATTACAAGTTCACCACCCAGTGTACGAATCCGTTCGCGCACGGAAAAGAGACCGAATCGGCCCGACCGGGCCGCAGTCACAAACACCGTGGCGGGATCGCATCCGCGCCCATTGTCGGCAACCGTGATGTGCAGTTTCCCGTCCGACTTGCGAAGTGACAGGACAATACGAGTTCCTCCGGAATGCCGAACGACGTTTGTCATTAGTTCCTGAACCGATTTGAATACCAGCGCGGAAACTTCCGGGGAGAGACTTGGTGATTCGGCGCACCGATCAAATGAAATCTCGATCCGGTGTTCTTTGCCAAAGGACTCCGTCAACCATTCCAGCGCGGCGATCAGACCGAACTCGTAGAGAACCGGGGGTGAGATTTGAAGTGTCAAATTCCGTGTATAGGCAATTGTCTGATCCAGGAGCCTGGCGATCTCGCCAATTGTGTCCTCAAAACCGCAGAAAACAGCGTTACCGCGAAATTGCGAAACCTTGATTTTGACAAAGGCCAGCGCCTGGCCGATATGGTCGTGCAAATCGGCGGCGATTTCCCGCCGTTCTCTCGCCTCAGTCATCGAAAGTTCAAGCGACAGCCGCCCCAATTGCCGCTGATATTCCTTTCGTTGTTCTTCACTCTGCTGAAATTCCTCGATCTGACGTTGCAATTCTCGATTGGCGCTCTCCAGTTCGCGGGTTCTCGCCGCGACCTGCGCCTCCAGATCAATCTGAGCCGTGCGGAGCGCCTCGTCGGCTTTTCGGTGACGGATATGCAGTCTGATCAGTTCACTGAGCGATTCTATCAAATCCCGCTCTTCCGCCAAAAAGGGACCCTCGGCGGACTCAGGACGGGGCTCGAGATAGCAGACTTCGATGGCACCGACAGTTGCAGGGTCCACTGAAAAATCGGCCCGTTGCATCCAACTTGTCTCGTTGAAGTTGACTGTGCGAAATTCACGGCTTTCCCAGCGTATTCGTGCACCCGCAATTTCAGGATACTGCCATGCGACCGGAAGCAACTGGACAAGGGTAGAGAGCATCTCGTCGGTAGACAAGTCGTGGTTCTGAAGTAGACGCGCGGTGGTGTGCAGTAACGTCAGTTCTTTGACTCGTTCTTGCAAGTGGTGGGTAGTCTGATCGGACATGGCATTCTTCTCCGGTGCGCTTAAGAAAAGGTACCTATTCGGGAGATAACGCGCAATCGACCGAAAACGGCCAAAAGGAACCCCCTCTTCCGGACTGACGCACACGGATAGTCCGTCCCATACGGCGTATGGCGAAGAGGGGGTTATACAGATTCTCACCGTAAACCCGAATGTCGCTGAAATCCACAAGACTACCGCAAAGGCGGATCAAGTAGAATTCAGATGTCTATTTCCGTGTGCGAAGGTTGGCCCGAGGGCAATTGTACAACTATTGGAACTGTGTGTCAAGTAGAGCCTGTCAAAGCGGGGCAGATTGACATGCCTTTTCGCGGCGTCTATACTTGTGCAGAAAGTACAAGACGCATCGCACGAAAAGGAAGTGAATGGCTAAACATAAAGTAACATTGATCCCCGGCGACGGGATCGGTCCTGAAGTCACAGAGGCCGTGGTGCGCGTTATCGACGCGGCCGGTGTCGATATAGAATGGGATCGCCAGCTTGGCGGTGTGGCGGCAATCGAAAAATACGGTGAGTCGGTCCCCGATGCACTGTTGGATTCCATCAAACGCAACAAAGTGGCTCTTAAAGGCCCCCTTACCACACTTGTGGGAAAAGGGTTTCGGTCAGCCAATGTGACCCTTCGGCAAAAACTTGATCTGTACGCGAATCTTCGTCCGGTAAAATCAATCGGCGGGATCTCCTCGCGCTACGATAAAGTCGATCTGGTCATAGTCCGCGAAAACACCGAGGATCTCTACACTGGAATCGAAAGCACCATCTCGCCCGGTGTGGTCAATGCGATCAAAGTAGTGACTGAAAAAGCCTCGACCCGGATCGCACGGTACGCCTTTGAGTATGCCCGCGCCCACGGCCGCAAGCGAATCACGCTGGTGCATAAGGCGAATATCATGAAAATCTCTGACGGCCTCTTTTTGCGCTCGTTTGAAGAGGTCGCCAAAGAGTACCCGGAGATCAAAGCCGATGACCGGATTGTCGACGCCCTCTGTATGCATTTGGTGATGGATCCAACCAAGTTTGATATGCTCCTGCTCGGCAATCTCTTTGGCGACATCGTTTCTGATCTGGCGGCGGGGCTGGTCGGCGGACTTGGTGTGGTGCCCGGTGCGAATATAGGCGATGAATATGCAGTCTTTGAAGCTGTCCACGGCACCGCGCCGGATATCGCGGGCAAGGGGCTGGCTAATCCGACGGCAGTGCTGTTCTCCGCTCTCTTGATGCTTCGTCATCTTGGCGAAACCGACGCCGCCGATCGAATTTGGAAGGCGGTTGTGTTGACATTAGCTATCGGGCATCATCTTACCCGTGATCTGGGCGGAACGCTTTCGACAGAAGAATATACGAATGAATTGATTAAAGAGATAAAGGCGCGGAGCAATTAGATCACGATGCCCATTCAATCCCCCACCGACGGTCTCTTATGCTGGAGTTGTGGCCGACCGACCGGCATCACCGGCAAAGTCACGCGCGCCGATGTATGCCCTAATTGCAATGCCTGCCTGCGCTCGTGCCGCGGGTGCCGGCATTTCGATCCGACCCGGCGTTACCAATGCCGCGAAAATGTAGACAAGAACATTGTCGAAAAAGACAAGAGCAACTTTTGTGATATGTTTCAAATGCGCGATGTCGTCAAAAAGCCCGGCGGCATTTCTTCACAATCCGACAAAAAAGACGACCGTAAGAAGGGTTTTGACGATTTGTTCAAGGATTGAAGTTACGGCCGATCAGGATTCGACAGGCTTAGCCTGACTTGGTTGAGCCAAGTTAGATTCAGTAAGGGGCCGACAAAATGGGTGTTTTGTTTGTGTACATTGTTGAATGCTTCGACTGACAATGTTGAGATTCGAGTTGCCAAGCACAATTCTGGTTTCTATGGGGGATACACGGCGAGCCGTTTGCCGGTGAAGTTAGTCTACTCGCAGGAGTTCGGTTGCGAAATTGAAGCGCTCGAAGCGGAACGGCAGATCAAAGGGTGGAGAAGGGAAAAGAAGCGGGCACTTATCGACGGTAACTTTGAATTGCTGGTGAAACTCGCGAAGACAGCGAAGCCTAAGAAAAGCTAGTGCATACCACTGTTGAGGAATCGGGCTTCGACAGGCTCAGCTTGACTTGTCCGGAACAATAAACATTACCTATTCAACTTTTCCTGAGCCAACACCAAGTCACCCTGAGCCAACACCAAGTCACCCTGAGCTTGTCGAAGGGTGATAGTCGCCAGCTCCCTTCACACCCTAAAAAAATACAAAATCGCAATCGCTGAGAGCGCCCATAAGACAACCGTCAGCGCAAGCGGGCGATCCTCAATCAATATATCCGTCGGCGAGCCGCCTTTGTCTTCCTTGTGGATCAAATACAAGTACCGGAAAATTCCATACACTACAAACGGAATGGTCATGTAGAGATGATTCGTATGCAGTTTCGATGAGACCTCGGCCGACATCGAATAGAGCATATACATCACCACCACCGACGGCGTCGTCACCCCAATCAACTGATCGAGCAAATACGGGGAGTACCGGCCCAAAATCTTACGATGGGCCGTAGCGGTTGTATCAAGCATCGTCAGTTCGTGACGACGCTTGCCAAAAGCCATAAAGAGTGCCAAAAGAAAAGTATTGATAAGAAGCCACTGGGACACCGGAACATCGATTGCCACCGCGCCGGCGTACCCGCGCAGAACAAACGACAGCGCCACACCCATGGCGTCGAGAATGACAATATTCTTCAGGGCCAGCGAGTAGATCAGATTCAGCCCCAGAAAAACCAAAGCGGTGATGAAAAACGAAACTCCCAGAATCCACGAGCCAGTAATTCCGCCTCCAACAGTGACCGCTATCAGTCCAATCGCCGCACCAACAGTCACTTTCCCCGAGGCTAGCGGGCGATCTTTTTTGAGGGGATGCTGACGGTCTGAATCACGGTCAATGAGATCATTGAACGCGTAGACAGCCGAGGAGAGCAAACAGAATAACCCGGTGGCGGCAATTGCCGTGAGAATCGCGCTTGAGTTCCCCGCCTCTCCGGCAAAAATAAGCGGCGCAAGCACAAACAAATTTTTCAGCCACTGTTTGGGCCGGGCCAGCTTGATCAGTTGCGTCATCATGGCTGGAATCTACCGGGAGGAATTATGTGCCGAACGGCAGTGACTTTTCAATGCCGGGGAAGAAAGTCTCAAAGAATTTCACCGCCCGCATGGTAGCTGAGTCGATGGTGTCGCCGTTCTCTATCGGCACAGTCAACCGGACAAAGGCGGCGTCGGTCGGAGAAAATGTAAGTGCGTTCTTCACCAGATCAAACTTCAGCCCGAATTCATTGCGAATTGCGCCGCTCCGTGTCTCAAACCAGTACATCATCATCTGCCGGGAATCGTCGTCGGCAATGATCAGCCGGTTGACTTCGCGAGTCGAGCCTCCCGGGAGCGAAAGCGTGTACGGGTGGTTGCTTTCGATCCGCCAGCCGGAACCGGGCAGACAATGCTTGGGAGAGTGAATTTGGCTCCCGTATTTTTGCGAGGCAAAGTAGGCGACAAAAAGCCAATATCCCTGATTATCGGAGTCGGTGTAATAGCGCAAGGTCGAAGTGTCCGCCTTGAGCACATCATAAGCGGCGCTGTCAAAAAAGTGCTCGGTCCCGGTAAAGGAATCAGCC
>JBGAWZ010000541.1:0-2446 GCA_044227335.1 Candidatus Zixiibacteriota bacterium
ATTCCGTGAACCTTAAGGTCTGCGGCAAACCTTGGTACATCTGGTTGAGGGCCGGAATTATTTTTTGTGAAGAAGGGTTAAGGAACAGACCGGCGGGTCGATACCTATGCAGTGAATGCCCGATGTACAACAGACTCCCAAAGGGATAGATCACGTTGGGCTTTCGGTCAGATTGACGGAGCTACATTGAAAACACCGACCCGAAACATGTTCGTTGTGCTCGCACTGGCGCTGACGATTGCCGGTGGCGTGCGCACCGTGTATGCAGGTGTCGCCGGGAAAATATCCGGCGTGGTACTGCAGTCCGATAACAAGTCCCCCTTGGCCGGCGCCACCATTAGAGTAGAAGGCACTAACCTCGCCACAAAAACCGACGATGACGGTGAGTATTTCATCATCAATGTCCCGGTGGGTTCCTATGACCTGACCGTAACCTACGTCGGATTTGAGACGATGGTCAAAAAAGGTGTCCGGATTCTGGTGGATCTGACTACGCCGGTCGACTTTGCCATCGAGCAGTCGGCAGTTGAACTGAAAAACCCGACTGTGGTTCATGCGACCGCTCCGGTCATTCAACGCGACCAGACTTCGTCCAGTTTGATTTTCACATCCGAGCGATTGCGAAACCTGCCAAACATTATTTCGGTGCAATCGATTCTGACCAACTACCCCGGCGTCGTCGTGGATAGAAAAGAAGAACTGCACGTTCGCGGCGGACGAGCCGGGCAGGTATCCTACTATTTAGACGGTTTTTCGATTCAGGATCCCTTTGTGGCCCAGGCCGGTATGCGCATCATGCCGACCGCGATTGAAGAGTTAACCCTCACCTCCGGTGGATTTACCGCCGAATATGGCGAGGCACTTTCCGGCGTTGTCAATGCCGTGACTCGCGAGGGCGGCTCCACATATAAGGGGAATGTCCGCACCTATCAGGGGGCGACCCATCCCTATGATGTTACAAAAGCCGAGTGGGGGACATTTGGGACTAACCAGAACCGGGCTGTAAGTTTCAATTTGTCTGGTCCGATTCCGGGGCTATCCAGCGACCGGTATTCGTTCTTCGCGGCCGGAGAATATTTGCGGGATTACTCATTCCTTCCCCATGACTTTGACAAGACCTTTACCGCGACAACCAAGTTTTCCGCCCAGCCAAGTACCAAGTTCCGAATTCGCGGAGATTTCTCGTACTCGCATGACGACGGTCAAATCTATCGCCACCGCGATCAGAACGGTGCGTCGTTTGATTTCAATCTCGACGGCCTCCCCGTCAAGCGGGCTGAATCGTACCTGGCCGGCATTACGGCCAACTATGTGGCAACGGAGCGGTCGATCTTCTCGGTGACCTTCAACCGGTTTTCAACCTGGACTCTAACTGCGCCGGGGCATTTGCTCGATGTCTACTGGCGTGACTGGCCGGGGTACTCCGAAGACGCCAACGGTGTATATGACGGCACTGTTCACGATCACAACTATCTGGATCATCTGGATTACAACAACGAGTATGAACTGACCGGATTCTTGCTGGGCGACCGGTTCGACCCGACCTATTCCTACCGCAAGTCGGTGAACAATTCCGTTATGGGCACATGGGTACAGCAGATTTCCAAGACCAACCAATTCAAGTTCCAGCAGTTCGTGATCAATGCGGGTGTCCGCTTCGACTATCACAATCCGGATATCTCGTATAACAAACTCACGGCCATCAAGCGCCAGAACCAGGTCGATTCGATCGATTCGAAGTGGATCGACGCTTCGTCGAAATCCCGCATCGCGCCGCGCTTTGGTATTTCGTTCCCGGTCTCCGAAAAGACTGTCATGCACGCCAACTACGGCGTCTACTATCAGACGCCGATCTATCGCTACTTGTATATCAATCTGGCGGGCGATATTTCCACGGGTCTTCCGCTGGTCGGCAATCCGGACCTAAAGCCGGAAAAGACCGTATCGTATGAACTTGGTATGGATCACTTGGTGGGCGATTATCTGCGGCTTGATGTCACTGCCTATTACAAAGACATCAAAGATCTCGTCACCACACGACGGCTGTCGCAGATTCCCGGAACTTCCATCACACATTTCACCAATGATGATTACGGGTCAGCGTCGGGAATCGATATAGCCATCGAACGCCTTCGGGTGAACGGCTTTGTCAGTGGCTCGATTTCATACGGCTATATGGTCGCTCGCGGAATCGGTTCGAACGCGCTTGATCCGTACTATACGTACCTGACTTCGTCCATCGACACTCTCGCGCCGGTGACCGAGTATCCGCTCGATTTCGATCAGCGGCATACCCTGACGGCTGTATTCGATATGCGCTTCCCCGCCAATTGGAAAGGCCATCTCTTCGGAATCCCTGTTCCCGGATCATGGGGGCTGACCTTTGTCGGCTCACTGGGATCGGGACTTCCGTATACCAAGAGCGACGACAAGGGAAGTCGCGTTG
>JBGAWZ010000065.1:0-7539 GCA_044227335.1 Candidatus Zixiibacteriota bacterium
GCCCTCACAAACGGTTCGACATCGGTCGCCCGCGATCCAAAACAACGGCCCTGAAGCACGGTGTTCTTTGCGTTGAGATAGACATCCGCTACCGGCGCCAGATTGAGATTTATCCCAAGCGACTCCATATAGACCGCCGACCGCCGATAGTCCTCTTTAAAATGTTCAAGACCGTTCGGTTCTGATCCGTAAGCACCGGCCGACTTGAATTCGGCGGGGGCGCCGCGCAAACGACACACCCGGCCGCCTTCTTGATCGATAGCAACAAGTACGTGTCGCGATTTGCAGGCGTTCCTGATTCGGTCAATATTCTCGCGTGTTTGCTGATGCGACGGACAGTTCTCTTCAAAGAGAATGACTCCGCCGATCTGGTCCTCCGACAGAAAATCAAGGAAGGGGTCCGGCGGCTTGGCGCCCGGAAACCCTACAATGAACAACTGTCCGAGATTCGATTTTTTGCTGTGATCTACCATTTCCAACTCCCCGAGGACAGGTAGTGTGCGTCGTGTCCCGTTATGCTATGCATACAAGATTTTTTCCTGATTCTTTGGCTCGATAGAGCGCTTGATCAGCTATCGACACCAAATCTTCCTGTGATTTCCCGTTTTCCGGATATGAGCTTATGCCGACCGAGACCGTGACCTTTACTTTTCCGGCAGTTCCCGGATCGATAATCGTCTGTTCGACCGCCGACCGAATCCGCTCTCCGAGCACGGCCGCCTCTGACTGCGGCGTCTGCGGCAGAATCACAATAAATTCTTCGCCACCGTACCGGCAAAAAATGTCCACATCGCGAATACACCCTTTGATCACCCGGGACAACTCGCGCAGGACGCTGTTCCCGGTTTCGTGACCATACGAATCATTCAATTTCTTGAACCAGTCAATATCCACCATGATGATCGACAAAGGCAACTTATAACGAAGGGCACGCTTCTTTTCTTCCTGGAGCTTCTGCACGAAATACCGGTAGTTATACGTTTCGGTCAGCTCATCGATAATAGTCAATTCAGCAGTTTGTTTGTGAAGCTGTGCCGTTTCAAGCGCCATCGCCGCCGAACGCGACACGATCGTCAACTGCTGGACATCGCGCTCTTTGAATCGGTCGACCACCTCCGCCTCGGCCACCAGTACGCCGTGGCAATGACCGTGCGAGAGCATCGGAACGATGATAATCGAGCGGGCACTTGGATTCAACGGCAGATAGTCGGCCCGGCTCACAATATCTTTGTGCCTGACCGGCTCGCCAAGTGCCGCGACTTTTCGGATCAGATCGCTTCGCTCGTGCGGGATTGCCTTTGGGTGATGATTGGCATGTCCACCAGTGAACCGTGCGGTCCAGTAGTACTCACCCGACTGATGAACAAAGACGACGCCGCAGTGCGGGTACCCCAGCGTGGTACTCATTATCCGTAAGACTTCTCTGACTACCGCATCGGCATCCAGAATTCCCGCCATCGTACGCGTGTTTTCGTAGATCATTTCCAGTTGCGCCTGCGATTTTTCAAGCTCAGCGGTGCGCATATTGAGCGTATCAAATAGTTTGACCAGCCGTGTTTCGGATCGGCGCAAGTGATCGGATACATACGTGATCACGGCGAAAATCACCCAGAGCATGCCGATACGCATGATAAATCCAAAGAGGTCATCACTACGAAGGGCCGCAAACCAGAACCAGGAATAAGTAGCTGTGATAAGGACAGTAACTACGGTCGCAAATGGAATAGTCAGCACATACGCCGCTACCGCCGCAGTGAGATAGTAAGGGACAAACATCGACGACTGTTCATGCCCCGAGTAAAAGATAAACAGCGGAATGAAAACCAGGTCGAAACAAATGGCCGAAAAGTAGGCCAGTTTCAAATCGAATCCCCCCTTGAGCGCCCACAAGAAGATCCCCAGTTGGGCAAGATAGGCGATGGAGGCAATAGTCAGCGTGAACGACTCTTTGCCCTGAAGGTACTCGTCGGCGACATACGCAACCACCACCAGAAAGATGGCCAATCTGGTCATGGCGTAGACCGCGTCTACTCGTGGCAAGAGCGTCTTGTTTCGATCAAGGAATAGCTTCATAAACAAAGCCGGAGCTTTGGACTAATTATCGGCCAAAGTCCGGCTTTATTTATTGGGCCAAAAGAATTTAGGTCACCGACGGCTGGGCCTTGGATGGGCTGGCAAAATACTGCCGGACCGACATAGCAAGCACCCCAATCGCCAACGCCAAAAGAACCAGATCAGTGCCGGCCAAAAAGTAGTTCTTGTTGGGGAGGTAGTTCTGAACAAGTGTGTAGGTCAGCGCAACAATGGTTGTCGCAATCATCGCAAAGGCGGGGATGATTGTATACCAGTACTTTTTTCCAGCCCGGTGGAGCCAGACCGAAACAGCGATGAGCGCCAGCGCGGCAAGAAGTTGGTTAGTCGAACCAAACAGAGGCCAGATTGCCTTGTAGGAGTCTTTCACTGCCAGAATGAGCATAAGCCCCACCGCCAACGCCGAATTGAACCAAAGACTTTTGACCAGCTTCGGCGGATTAGCAAAGATCGTATTCCACAATTCCTGCAACAGGTATCGATTGAGCCGCACGGCAGTATCGAGCGTCGTAATCAAGAATCCCTCGACAACCAGAATGCCCATCACTGCGCCGAATGCGACCGACAATCCAAAAGTCTGATGGAGCAGATGGCCCATCGCAAGCGCGAAAGCCAGGATCGGATTTCCCGCGCCGGTCTCCGGCCAGACAATACTCAGGTAATCACCCAGGTTGAGAGAGGATCCAATAGTGACAATCACGAGCACGGCCAGAAGACCTTCAGTCAACATGCCGCCATATCCGATCGCCTTCGCATGTTGCTCTTTGGCCAGCTGCTTTGACGATGTCCCCCCCGAGACCAAACAATGAAATCCGGAAATGGCGCCACAGGCGATAGTAATAAACAAGAATGGCCAGATCGGTCCGATCTTCGCCGATCCTTCAGCTATGGCCGTTATCGGATAAACAACCTGTGTACCCTGAATTCCAAGAATTACCAAACCAATCGCCATCGCCGCCATTCCGGCATACAGAATCTGAACATTCACAAAGTCGCGTGGCTGAATTATCCACCAGACCGGGAGTTGACAGGCCAAGAGTGTATATCCGGCAAGAATCACTTTCCACCAGGTTGGGTCTATACTGATTGGCAGAAGGAATCCAACCCAAATGGAAAGAGCACACACCGCCGTTGCGATCAGATATGCCAACCAGGTCCTCATATGGCGCTTGAGGAACAGAAACCCGAGCAAGGGGGCCACCGCTGTGACGACAACAACCGACGTCGACGCAATTCCGCCGATCACACCCGAAGTATGTCCACCCACATCTTCCGTTCGCAAAAGCGTTTGGCTTTGATCCAGTCCGAGTGCGGAGAGCGGATAAAGTGAAGTCAGCGATATGGCGGTCAGCGACAGATAGGCGCCGGTCACCAGCACGATCAGGATGATCGTGAACGAAATGAACAGGACGAATCCGGTGTTCCCCATCGCTTTCCGCGCAATCTCCGCCATCGAGCAACCCCGCTCGCGCAAAGAGGCGTAGAGGGAAACAAAGTCATGCACCGCACCAAAGAAGATTGCACCAAAAACCACCCAGAGCCAGGCGGGACCAACTCCGAAAAGTATTCCAAGGGTCGGTCCCACAATCGGACCCGCTCCGGCGATGGTTGAATAGTGGTGCGCAAAAACCACCGAGGGTTTGGTTGGGACATAATCGCGCCCGTCACGCAACTCAACAGCGGGAGTAGGACGGTCCGGCGTTACCCCGAGTGCTCTTTCGATGAACCTACCGTAAAACCGGTACGCCGCGATGAAACAGACAAGCGCGGCGATTAGATAGACAAGCACATTCATGATGATTCCTCACCAGAAGTTGATCGTTTGACGACGCTCGCACATGACTTCTAATACTTGATTCAATATGGCGCGGCAAGTTCTTAAGTTGACCGGTTCGCACTCCGCGAACGGCCAAAGCGAACCAATTGGAACAAACCTGCCCCGAAGAGAATCGCGCCGATTGTCAACCGCATATACGACGCCCAATCCTCCCGGGCGTACAAAGTGGAATGTGCCGAGTTGACCGGATCAACATACACCCGCACACTGTCACCCACTTTGTATTCTGCGGCGATTGTCTCCGATTCATTGAGCCGCACTCGCCGATTTCCGAACGGAGGCACACCCATCGAGGTCGAGTCGGTGTAAGTTTGCCCGCCGACAGAATACTGATAGGTCACAAGTGGCCGAATCGCCCGGTCACCGATGATTTCCGATTTGAGAATGACTCCTTCAGCAGTCGGCCAGGCCTTGATTTCACGCGCCAACAAAATCTCGCGACCGGCGCGGGTCACGAGTAGCGGCCCACTCACCACAGCCAACATTGCCAGGACTGTCAGAACGACTGAGGTTTTCTGAGCCTCTCTACCAACCAGAAACGCACAAATCAGACCGGCCAGGCCGGCAAGTCCCAGAACCAAAATGGGTAAAATCATCGCTCAGCGTTATCTCCTTATGTCAAAACATAGACTCGGGACTGCCGTTGGTAAACCGTTTTTTTGGTTGTTTTTCTCGCTGTCGCACTGCAACTTAGATCGTGACTGGGCGTAAAGATAAACTGAACAGGTGCCCATGAAATTCAACTTCCATTCTCTGCGAGTCCTCCCCGGCGCAATTGCACTCTTGTGCCTTTTGGCATTGAACCAAGCCCACAGCTCGGTTTTTGAAAAGGGGAAGGCTGTGGTCATTTCGAATGTGCATGTGGTCGACGACGACCTGTATGTCTATGCGACTGAATTCCGGGTTGAGGGAACAGTCAACGGCGACCTGTGCGTGTTTGCCTATGACAGCAAGATACAAGGACAGGTCAGCCGGGCGGTCAATCTCTTTTCGAGGACAGCGTCGCATATGGGAAGATGCGAAGGCGCGTTTCGCTGCCTCTCTGAACTTCTAACAATCGATGGCACGATCGGCGGCTCGGCCACCGCGATTGGCCGGGTGATTTCCCTGAATAAAGGAGCGGTCATTGAACGGGACCTTTTCGCCCGTGGGTCTGACATCACAATCGACGGCACTCTAAAAGGCAAACTCGATGTAGACGCCGAAGAAGTCACTATTACCGGTCAGATTGGCGGTGACGCGTTGGTGAAATGCCACAAGCTGATCATCAGACCACCGGCTGTATTTTCGGGAAATCTGACGTACGAGTGCGACGGCGAGCCGCTGATTGATTCGGCGGGAGTTACGTTCGTTGGCACCGTAAAACGGGCGACACCGAAGATTGTCGCCGATTCAGATACGCCGGTCATCAAGACTATCGCTATGCGCGTATCCGGTTTGTGTGCCGCCTTTCTCTTCGGATTAATTCTTGTACGTCTTTTCCCCGCCTATGCGCAAGCGTCGTATCACCAGCTTAGGACTCGTTTCGCCATGAGCCTGGCGGCTGGACTGCTTATTGTTGGGATTATCGTTGCCTGTGTTTTGATTCTGATCATGACGCTCATCACCGGTATAGCCGGTCAGGTCTTGTTCAGCACCGGCCAAACCGGAACCGCCTTTGGCGTTATTCTCACGGTGTTTGCGATTCTCATGCTACCCATTGCCAGCTTTTCTGCACTATCGGGCGCAATCTTGTTTTACGCGGGCCGTATATTCATTGCTCTCTTCGTCGGCGCGTTGATCCTTCGTCGGACAAAATCCGGCGAACAGCTCCCCGGTAGTTTGGCGATGTTTTTGGGACTCATTCTGCTGTCGCTCTGTTTCTGGATTCCCATCGCCGGGTCGATATTCTATCTCTTTGTAGCGGCCGTCGGCGCGGGCGCAATCATGCTGGGAATTCGCGATTGCAAGAGGCCGGCCAATGGCGATGGTTTTCCCGCTGCTCCTTCCAACTAATCAAACAGAAAAAAGCGCCGGTGACTTTATCACCGGCGCATCGCAATTCCAATGTGTGAAGTCAAAGCGTCGATCTACTATCGTTTTTCGACCAAGTAAGCCAAACCATCCGGGAAGTTCACCGTCAGCGACAAACCAACCTTGAGATCCTTGGCGGTCGTTTTGATCGGCTCGGCAGTTTCACCGGCAAACAGATCAGTCAGCTTGAGATTAGCCGCTGAAAAACCCGCCTGTTTGAGATCGGCCTGCACAATAATCTCTTTGCGCCGCGCCTCCATCCCGTCAGACAATTCTCCCGGCGGCGGCACCACAACCAATAGGACTCCTTTTTTCTCTCCGCCATAAAAGCTGACATCGACCGACGGATCAGAACAGCGGAGCCAGGAGTTGATCTTCTCGCCGTTCAACAGTGACTCAAAGAAGGCCAGCTTGCGATGGTCACCACCTGACGCGATGTCAAATGTAAAGAAATACAGCGACCCCTTGAAGCGGTTTGAGCAGACGCCGACTACCTTTTGATCGCACTTGGCGATCTTTTTGATTTTGCCGTCGTCGGTGGTTTTAATCGACGCATACAAGTGGCTGGTGAATACTCCGCCCTTGTGCTCGATCTCGCCGATACCGGATTCACTGGTTGTTTTGACTTTGAAGTGATTGGAAAGGACCGTGCACGGCTTGAGATCCTCGTCGTATTTCGGCATGTGCCCGACCAGAATGACGGTGACTCCCGCTTTGGTCAGCTCCACCAAGGCTTCCTGATCGCGCTCAGACATAACTTCCGCCGAGGGGGCAAAGAGCAGTTTGTACTGCTTCATCGATTCCCAGTCGCGGTTTTCGCGAATACCATAGGCAAGTTTCAGCCGCATCAGATCGCGGCAGAATCCCACGGTCGTGTCGTCGAGCAGTCTCGTCACATAGGCAAACTCTTCTTTGCTGTGTACCAATCGCAACCAGGAGAGAAACCGGTTGCCAAGCACCGCAATCGACGGCGCAAATTCCATTTCTTCAAAGCCGATTGTCGAAGTTGCCGTGGTAAAATTGCGCACCACGTCAAATCCTTCCGCCACGGTGCCGTCGGCATGGAGTGGCGCGCCATACCAATGATCGCGGTCGACAAACATGTAGTGGTTCAGCCCTTTGAATCCGGCTGATGACGCCGCGGCAAGATAGAACCGCCGATTCGCTTCTGTCATAGGGTTGAGTTTCGATTCACGATCGGGGTCGGTGGCCGCGCGGCCAGAGGTAAAACTGCTGGCAAAGGCAAAGCCGTATTCGGCTTTTAAGAATCGGCCCTTGTTCACCAGGTCAAAATAACTTCCTTCCGGAAACACATTGGCGCCCAGAAATGGTGAGCGGTCTTCAGGGACCAAATTAAACGCCGGTAGCAGGTCTCCCGACTTGAAATAGAGCGAGCGAAACATCAACGGTTCAACTGTATACGCCGTGAAGACATCCTCGACAGTTGACAAATATGCGTTGAGCAGATGCTGGCGGAATTTCATCCAGTCGATCACTTTGGGATAATCTTCGAGCTTCAGATCTGAGAATTTCCGCGGCGGTTCAACTTTTTCAAATGAGTCGTTTTTCTCTTTGTACCGGGCGTTCAGTTTTTTGAT
>JBGAWZ010000066.1:0-8533 GCA_044227335.1 Candidatus Zixiibacteriota bacterium
TCCGAGGCTTCCTTGTCTATGATATCGTAAAGGAGGGTGAGGGCTTCCTGACAGTTCATGTAGACTCTTCCTTGGCGTACCCGTTCTTAATCGCGTAATCCATCAGTTTTTTCTGGAGGAGCTTACGACCCCGATGGAGCCGTGATTTGACCGTTCCCAGTTGCAAGTCGGCTATCTCGGCAATCTCCTGGTAGGCGAACCCTTCAAGGAATGACAGGACCACCACCAGACGGAAATCGTCGGGGAGTTCTTCGATCGCCTTGCGGACATCCTCGTCGAATATCTTGGCGAACAACTGTCGTTCCGGGTTGTCATCATCGCTCTGCGTTACCAGTTGGCTATACAAATAGTTGTCATCAATATCGTCCACATCGATCGACTGCGGCGTGCGGGATTTCGAGCGGTAGTCGTTAATAAAAATGTTGGTCATGATCTTGAACAACCATGCCCGACAATTCGACCCTTGCTCAAATTTGTCCCAGAAGCGGTACGCTTTGACCATCGTCTCCTGAACCAGATCCTCCGCATCGCCATCATTCTTGGTCATGCGGAGCGCGGTTCGATAGAGCGCGTCCATATGAGGCAGGGCCTCGCGTTCAAAACTACGGCGCTTCTCAGTCTGTCCGGTCTGCGTTTCGGCCATTAGTAATCCCGTTGGCCTTTCCGACAGTCCAATTTAGAAAACAATCCGGCTTTGAGCCGGGTTCCACTCAAAACAAAAGATTTCGTCATTTCTACTTTCGTAATCGGGTATCGCAAAGGCCGTTCGCCGACGCGTCCGGCGGCCATACTCCCACTGGATGATATATCGTTGGCTCTATCCGGCACAAGCACTTTCCCCGGCCGGTGTTTCAATATGGAACCACAGAAGGTTCCTACGTGGTTGGCAAAGAGACGATTGGCTGAGAGTCTGAAACTCTCAGGGCTTTTCGGCGATCACCTCGGGCGACCCTGATCCCGAGATCGTTGGCGCGTTCATCGCCTGAGTCTTTACAGAAGAAGCGCTACCCAGTTGACGCGATTTGGCGGTGATGATAACAACAACAGCCAGAGTGATGATAAGCGCGCTCCACAGTGTCCGCAGAGCGAACGGCTCGCCGCCGCCTTGATTAGCCAGAGATAGGCCACAAAAGCAAGCGATCCGATAATTGCCAGATACAAGAGGGCGACCGTAGACTTAACCGTCACTTGCGCCAGATCCAATTTCCCCCATTCACCGGAAAATGTCGAAAGGAGCAGTAATACTCCGCCGGCGGCCAACAATTGCATGCCGATTGACATTGTCTGTGACTTGGGCAACACCGCGTGACGCGATTTAATCGAACCGTAAGCCCACGACCCGCAAGCCAGCACCAGCACTGCCGCGCCGACCGGATCGAGGTGATCGGCTCCGGCAAAATGGCCGGGCGCGACCAGCAATCCCACGCCTACCGTGCCAATGAATAGACCAACTATCATCAACCAGGTCGGTTTGGTGCCGTGGGGACTGAGCCAGTCAAAAAATACGATCCAGAGCGGAACAGTTCCTACCATCAGCGCTGTCAGCCCCGAAGGGACCATCTGCTCTGCCCAGGTGACCGCGCCGGTCCCGCCGACCATCATCAGGGTTCCAATGACTGCCGCATTACGCAGTTCAACTTTGCTCGGCCAGGCGCCGTTCTGTGCCCGTGCCCACACCAGCATCATCACACCGCCAATGACAAACCGCATTCCGCACATGATAAACGGCGGAATCGTGTCGATCGCAAATCTAATTCCGAGATATGTCGATCCCCAGATTAAGTAGACCGCCGCAAATGCCACGATCAGCTTGAACCGGGTGACATGGATTTGATCAGTTGGTGTCATCTTTCTTTCCCAGACTTTCCAGTGCCAGGCGTGTGGTCTCTTTATGAATTTGCAGAACGATAGTCGTGCGTGTTGATTTCACCGTATCAACCCGCCCGATTTTTTCTCGAATCAGTTCGTTGAGTGTAGTCGTGTCGTGGGTTCGCACTTTCAAAAGATAACAATCGTCGCCCGCGACATTGTACACCTCCTGCACCTCAGGAATTTTTACAAAATCCGGCGCCGCGGCGATGATGCCGGCCGGTTCAGTGGTGCGCACCGCGATGAAGGCGATCAGCCCGGCGCCGAGTTTTTCGGCGTCGAGCCGGACCTCGTACCCTTTGATGATTCCTTTGCGTTCGAGCTTGCGTACCCGCTCGTACGTGGCCGAGGGCGCCATGCCGATTTTTTCTGCAATCTCTGAGTTGGGGGTTCGGGCATTCTCCTGAAGTTGCTGGAGAATCTTGCGATCGATGTCGTCAATCATCTGTCCACCTCTACGTTTGGTGAATGTGTTCCTTATAATACGACAAAAACGAGAAGATGTTTCGGTCTTTTCCTGAGAATGTAGAGAATTGTTCCGTGAATCACGGAAAACGTTGAATGACAGTCGGTTAACGGGACTCCCGGCGTCCGGTTTAGGCCGGGGTCATCGGGGTTAGATCAAACGGCGGATTTGTTCTGAGTCTTCGGAATTGGCGCGGAGGTAGTCTTGGACACGGCCGATATCGAGCCAAAACCCATTATGCAGGACAGTATGAATCGGCTCATTCTTGGCCAGCAGTGTCGTAACGAGATTGTCAAATCCAAAGCGAGTATGTGGGGGCACATATTCCAAAACAGATTTTGAAAAGACATACACCCCCATCGATACGCGAAATTGGTATGTCGGCTTTTCCGTAAAGGCGGCGACACGGCCATCTTTGGTTATCTCAAAAACTCCATATTCCATTTTGTCGGCGCGAAGGCAGGTTGCAACCGTCAGTTTACGTCCGGACTGCTTGTGTTCTCCGGCCAGCATTGCCAGATCCAAATCAGTCAGAATGTCGGCGTTTGAGACAATGAATTGCTCCGGCAAATTCTTAATAAGGGTGATCGGGCCGACAGTTGAAAGCGGCTCTGGCTCATGTGAGTAATATATCTTAAGACCAAACTTTGAGCCGTTACCCAGTGCCGCTTCAATCTGATTCGACAAGTGATTCACTGCCAGATGCACTTTGGTCACGCCGAACCGTTTGAATCTGTGTAGAAGTATCTCAATCACTGGTCGGCCACCGACCGGCACCAGTGCTTTGGGCAAATCAGAAGTCAGAGGGAGAAGCCGTGTGCCCTGACCACCTGCTAATACAACGGCTTCCATTGAGTGCTCAAATTGTATATTCGTCGGCGCGGTACCGGGAGCGATTCGACCCCTGCGCAAACCAATCGATAGTCCGGCGCAATCCGGTGTCCAAATCTACTTCCGGTTTCCATTTGGTCACTTCGGCCGCTTTGCGGTTGTCACAAAGCAGGCAGTCGACTTCACTTTCGGGCGGACGGACCCTTCGGCTGTCAGAGCAAACCGTCCCTTTTGATCCAGTCATCTGCAGGATCTTCTGAGCCAACTCGCCAATAGATATGTCGGCCCCCGATCCAAAATGCACAGTTTCGCCGAGCGTCTTGTCGCACTCGGCCGCCGCGATCAGCGCCGAAACGGTATCGGCGACAAAAGTAAAATCGCGCCTGGGCACGGTTGCTCCCAGCGAAACGTTTCCGCCCGCGAGCGCCTGTGTGATGATCGTAGGAATGATCGCGCGCGTCGACTGACGTGGTCCGTAGGTATTGAATGGTCTGGCAACTACGACCGGAAGTTGATATGAACGATGAAACGAAAGCGCCAGTTGATCGGCGGCGATCTTCGATGCCGCATACGGCGACTGCGCCGACAACGGGTGTGCTTCGGTCATCGGAACTGATACTGCGGTACCGTATACTTCCGAGGTCGACACCTGAATAAACCGGCCCACTCGTTCGTCCCGCGCCGCCTGTAGCATATTCAATGTGCCGGTGACATTAGTCGCAACATAACTCTCCGGGGCATGGTATGAGTACGGTATCGCGATTAGCGATGCGAGATGGAACACTACTTCTACATCTCGGGTGAGGGCACGGGATCGAAAGGGATCGCGCACATCTCCCATCACAACTTCGACCGCCGCCATCGTTTTGGTATCAATACTATCCAGCCATCCCCGCTGATCAAACGAGTTGTACAGCGTCAGTGCTCGGACTTCAGCTCCAAGCCCTACCAGTCGCTCCACCAGATGGGAACCAATAAAGCCATCGGCCCCGGTGACGAGCACTTTCTTTTCGCCGAGTGTCACAGCTTTGCTAATAACTCCTCTGCTTTGGCTCGATACCCAGAGGGAATGCCAAGTTCTATCGCCTGAGTCAGACTTTGCCTCGCGCCAGCCAAGTTCCCCTGCGCCAGTTGCGCTACTCCGAGCAGGTATCTGGTGTCCCCCCAGTCGGGGTGTTGCGGCAAGATCGCCTGGATATCCCCTTCCGCGAGTTCGGGCCGACCGCTTTGCAGATAGACTAAGGCAAGGTTATTGATCGTACGGCGCGAGCCGGATTCCCAGAATACTCCCGCACGTGCAAAGTTCTGTATCATATCAAGTGAATCTTTGTCGCCGGCCATCAGCGCCGAGAGATACAAATTCACCGGAACACTGCCCGAGTTTCCCTTCATCAGTGTGCGCAGTTGCAGTTTGGCATTGGCCTTGTCCCCCTTGCCGTACATGGCACGTGCCCGCTGTACCTGCAGATTCACATTATCGGGTTCAATCGCCAGCCCGCGTTCAGCGGTTTCCATGGCCGATTGAAAATTGCCGTAATCGTTGTCGCGAGTTGCCGCTAACAATAAGGCGTCCGGATTTTTCTCGTCAAGAAGTAACAACAGGCGTATCAGACCGCCGTCCAAATCGACTCTACCTTTTGCTTCCAATAGGCGGCTCATTGTCTCGACCCGCACTATATCCCCTTTTGCTTTTGGCAACGCCGCCTGGAAAACCCCCGAACCCTGCTCAATTTCGCCGGCTTGCACCAGACAAATTGCGCGATCTAAAGCCAGTTGCGGCTGACTGTTTACAATCTGCGGATACTTTTCCAAAAAGCCAATAGCCCGCTTGAAATCGCCCATCGATATGCAGGCTCTCACAAAGTTCTGTGCCGCGGGGAAATAAGTCGAATCAGCCGTCAATGCCCAACGATAGTAATTCTCGGCCGAGTCAAGCTGGCGGGCCAGTTGGTCGACCCAGATATCGCCAAGGCCAGTCATCCAGTCGGCGTCGGCGCCGTGGCGACCGGTAATGGTCTCGATACTCTGCTTGTATGGCTCGGTCGCGCCCAGGCGAATGAACTGCTGAAGATAGGTAAGGACATAGAGGCGGCGATCGGCCGCCCAGCCAGTCGAAAGCGCCAGATCAGCCGCCAATTGAGCAAACTCCTTAGCTTGCGCGTACCGCACCAGCACCATTCCCAGGAGGTAGCGGGCGAAAGCGGTGGTGTCTGTTCCCTCAATCGCGAGTCGGGGAGCCAGATCGGCGTTTTGCGTTACCGACGAATAGTCGCCCACTCTCATGCAAACATCAGCGTCGTAAATGTATGACGAGATACTGTTGTTCCCTTTGCGCATAAACCTGTTTCTGGACTGACTTGCCAGATACAATTCCCCCGCCGACAAACCGTACTGCGTTCGTAATCCCAAATATGTCAGCGACGTCGTATCACCCATACTCAGCCGGGTGATCGCTTGACGTGCCTGCCAATAGTAGCGGTGCCTAAGTGACCGCCGAAAATGATTGTACACTGCGTCGAAATCCAGTTGACCACTCGATTCCATCGACCCGGCGCTGGTTCGTACCGCCGAATCAATGAGACCCCGATCCTCCAAGAAATCAGCCGCCAACTGGGTTGTAGCCGGCGCCTTCAAGGCCTCTTTTGCGATTGCCGAATATGCCGCATCGGCGGAATCAAACTGCATTCTCTGCGCCAATATCCGGGCGCGGATAAGTTTCGCCGTCGTCTTGTCGGCGCCGGAGGTATCAGCCATGGTCAGTGCTTCCGTTGCTGACCTTGTTTGGCGGTCATCGCAACGAACAATCGCAAAGTTGGCCGCCGCCGCTCCGGCCGAGTCAGGAAGGCCGGAACACTCCAGATACGCCGCCGCCGCCAGGTCCGATTCGCCGATATTTCGAAACACGCGCCCCATGCCGAAAAGGGCGGGCGAAAAAGTCCGGTTTGCTTTGTTAACCTTAAGAAATACTCCCAGCGCGTCAAACATCTGTTGTTCACGCTCGAGCACAAGACCGGTCCCATAGAGCCCCCGTGGGTCTGTCGGGTGGTCAGCCATCAGCTTGCGAAAAGTCGAATCGGCCTTGGCATAGGCCCCTTGGCCCAGCTCAGCCACCCCTTGTTCAAACTTTTGGGTAACTTCGTCCTTGGGTGACTTAAAGCATCCAGCCAAGGCTACAATCAGAATAGTCGCTATAAAACGCTTCATATGTCCTTTGCAATACTACGGGTTAGGGCGTCGATCAGAGAGGCAAAGTAATCACTTATCTTCCTGTCGCAAAAGAATTTTCAACAGGGTAGCAAATTTCATGCTGTCGGGATAATAGTTTTTGTATCAGGGTATAAACAGGTGTATATATTGAGTAGCCATGGTCATCCTGCGTTCTCGAAATCTGGTCAAATATTATCGCAAACGAGCCGTCGTCAGCGATGTTTCCATCGAGGTCCATCCCGGTGAGGTGGTCGGACTTTTGGGTCCAAACGGAGCCGGTAAGACCACCACGTTTTATATGATCATCGGCTTTATTCGCCCCGACTCAGGGCAGGTATTTTTGGGTGAAGAGAATATCTCCCGCTGGCCGATGTACCGTCGGGCCGGAATAGGCATCGGCTACCTGGCGCAGGAAGCCTCGGTCTTTCGCAAACTGACGGTCGAGCAAAATGTCATGGCCATCCTGCAATTTCGCAATCTTTCTCGTAGCCAGCGTAAAGAACGGCTTGAAGTTCTCCTGCGCGAACTCGACATCGCCCACTTGCGCAAAAGCAAGGCCTACACTCTCTCCGGCGGCGAGCGTCGGCGCGTCGAAATTACCCGCGCGCTGGTCACCGAACCTAAGTTCATCCTGCTGGATGAACCATTCGCCGGGATCGACCCCATTGCGGTCGAAGATATCCAAAAGATCATCGCCCGCCTGACCGAGCGTGGGCTGGGCGTTTTGATTACCGACCATAACGTACGTGAAACTCTGTCAATTTGTAGTCGGGCCTATATTATGTGCGACGGCGCGATTCTCAAGGATGGCACGTCGGAATTTCTGGCCAACGACCCGGAAGCCCGCAAGATCTATCTGGGAGAGAAGTTTAAGCTCAACTGATTGACCAACCGGTCGATCGATTGTTGAAATACTGAACGATTCATTGGCCGCCGGTGAATCACCCGGCGCGGTGAACCGATAGTAAGAGAAACAGAAGCGAGATCAGCTCGGCCCGACCAGGGCCGATGGACATAAGGCATACCGATGAAACTTGGCCTCCAACTTAGACTTCAGCAGAAACTGGCCCCCCAGCTCATCCAGTCGCTGAAAATGCTTCAAATGCCCATCCTCAAGCTGGAACAGACCCTCCGGCATGAGCTGTCGATTAACCCCCTCCTTGAAGAAATCGACGAACTCGAACTCAGTCAGGAATCTCCCGACGAGCCCGAAGTCGACATGACCGAGACCAAGACCGACGAAGACAAAGAAAAGATCGATTGGGACGACTACCTCCAAGACGACGACGAGGGATACAAAGTCCGAGATCAGCGCGAGGGAGACGAAGACCGTCTCGAAGGCACCGCCACCGGTGCAATCAGTTTGTATGACCACCTCATGGAACAGCTCGCCTTTTTGCGCCTGTCCGAACTTGAGCATCAAATCGGCGAGTATATCATCGGCAATATCCGATCCGACGGTTACCTCGCGATCAGTGTCGCCGAGATGGCCTCTGAACTGAAAGTCGAAATCGCCGAAATCGAACCGGTTCTCGATAAGATTCAGCGCTTTGACCCGACTGGCGTCGGCTCGCGTAATCTGCGCGAGTCACTTTTGGCCCAGCTCAAAGAACGCGGGCTTGAAAACTCGCTGGCCTGGCGGATCGTCCACGACCACTTGAACGATCTTGAGAAAAAGTCCATTCATCAGTTGGCCAAAATGCTCAACGTCCCCTTTGAGCGGGCCGAAAAAGCGATGGAAGTCATCAAAGGATTGTCGCCCACTCCGGCCCACGGCCGCTTCGACGCCGGCGCCCTTTCCGTGACCCCCGATCTGGTGGTCGAGCGCTACGGCGACGAATATGTTGTTTTTCACAATGACAAAAATGTCCCGCGCCTGCGCATCAACGCCGGGTACAAAGACTTGATCAAACGCGGCAACCACTCCGACGATGGCACCAAAGACTACGTTCGCCAAAAACTCGAACAGGCCCGCTGGCTCTTAAACGCGATCAATCAGCGCCGTACTACCATGATCCGGGTCATGGAAGCGATTATTGATGAACAAAAAGAGTGGTTTGAAAAAGGCGAAGCATTTCTCAAACCGCTGATCATGGAAGAAATAGCCAACAAAGTCAGCATGAATGTCGCTACTATCAGCCGCGTATCGTCGGGCAAATA
>JBGAWZ010000067.1:0-11949 GCA_044227335.1 Candidatus Zixiibacteriota bacterium
TTATGGACTGTCTTCTGTCTGGCAAACTCGTAGAAGATGCCTTCGGTGGTGAACCAAACCGTTGCGCCGGGGGCCTTGGCCTGATAGAGCGCCCGGCCGTCCCACTGGCCATGATTGACAGTGAAACTAAGAGGGTAATCGAGAGTGGAAACCGATGGTATAGGAGATGCACCGATTGCTGGAACAACAGCGATGACCACTACTGAAATCGCAAATAGGGCAGTGAGCCTGCACCAGAGGCCGATCTTTGCTTGGGCACACAAAGGCTTCATGTTCAGTTCCTCTAATTAGAAAAGCAAATTGGTGGTATTTTGGGGATCACCCTTCGGACCTCCCCGCGGGCGAACACACCTAAAGTATGCCAAAATAGGCATAATTAGTCAATGATAAATTGCAGAAGTGAGAGCCAGAAGTTTCTGCGCCATTGGCGGATTTCTACTGACAATCCGCTGGCGGGGTGAAACTTATATACAAGTAATCGATCAACGCGGCCAAGTCAGAAATGTCTACTCCCGACTGGCCGTCGGTATTCGCCTCAAGCAGGCAGGCTGGCGGAGTCAGTGAGATGTACAGGTAGTCGATGAGCGCCGCCAGATCGCTGATATCCGTGACATCTGCCGGGTCACCGTCGACATTTCCGGCCGCCCCACGACAACAGCAGGCGTCCCCAAGCCCATCTTGATTTCTGTCTTCCTGCCCCGGGTTTGCGATACCCGGGCAGTTGTCGAGATTGGCGCAGAAACCGTCGTGATCGCCGTCGTTTAGTGAATCCAGCGGGCACGCATCGCATACATTTCCGATTCCGTCAAGATCGACATCCTCTTGATCCGGATTGGCGACACTCATACAATTGTCGACGCAACTTTGGACAAGGTCGCCGTCGGAGTCGGCGGAACTCTCAGGGCACGGATCGCAGAGGTCTCCGATACCGTCCAAATCACCATCAAGTTGATCGGCGTTGGCGATCTGGGGGCAATTGTCACAGGCGTCGGCAAAGCTGTCGCCATCGGAATCGGTGCCGCTACTACAATTGAGATACAATCGATACATCGAGCGCCCATGTGTCGCCGCGACTATCTGCCGGGTAGGCTGATGGAAATCAAGATCGAGAATCGGTTGCATCGGCATACCCTCGCCCAATGGTTGCCAGGCGCCGCCGAGATTATCAGTATAGTAAACGCCAAAGTCGGTCGCGATATAGAGGCGGGAGAAATCTTCCGGATCAATGATGACATCGTTTATCGGCGCATCCGGCAAGTTCCCTGCTATTGAGGTCCAGGTCTGACCATAGTCGGTCGTTCTGAAGATGTGCGGCGTCCACTCGACGTTTTGGTATCCGGACAGCGTTACATATGCAACAGCCGGGTTGCCCGGATCGGGGGTAATGCGTGTGACCCACCGATCAGGAAGACCAGTCGACCGATTATTCCACGCGGCGCCAGTGTTTGTTGTCACCCAGACTTTGGCATCGCCGGTGCCGACATAAATAACCCGGCTATCGGCGGCACTGAGACCGATTGTCGTTATCGTGTTTGCTCCGGGGAATTCCGCGCCGTTTGTCAGATCACCGCTAATCGGCGACCAGCTCAGGGCGGCGTTGTCGGTACGGTACAGTCGGTGCGATCCGATGTAGAGCACATTGTGATCGTTCGGATCCATAACAAATGGTGTATTCCAGTTCCAGAAATCGTCACGGTTTAATCCGATTGCGGCCGACGAGAAGCTGGCGCCGCCGTCATACGATTTATTGATATTGCCCCATTGCCACTCGGCATAGGCAATTGCGGTATCGGTATGATCCACCAGACACTGAAAACCGTCTCCCCCAAGGACGTGTTGCCAGGCGCTTAGCGATCCATTGGCGGTCCGAAGTGTGCCGCGATCCTGCGCCCCGCCATAGAGTCGCGACGGGTTGTGGGGATCGATCGCAACCGAGTAGAACTGCGTGTTTGGGAAATTGAGTAGCCCATGCCAATCGTTGTTTAACCCTCCGTTGGTGCTCAGATAAACGCCGCCATCATTCCCGGACAGAATGAAGTTCGGCGACGTGGGATGAATATACATGGCGTGGTGATCGGCATAAATGAAGCCTTGCGTATAGTTGCCGATTCTGCCCCAACTCGTACCGCCGTTGGTCGACCGATACAGGTCAACCCCGCCGAGATACACCCGGTCCGGTATTCCGGGTGCAACTTTGATCATGGCGAAGTAGTATCCCCGATAGGTGACGGCGTTGTTGGGCGTGCTACTCCCGGTGCGAATCCAGGTGAGGCCCAGATCATTACTGCGATACACATCGGTACCGTTGGCTGGATATGTCCAGAAGAAGGCATAGACGCGAGTCGACAGCGGGTCAAGGGTGAGCCCAATTCGCCCGACCGACGGCCCGGTAGGCAAGTGGCTGTCGGTTACTTTTGCCCAATTGACTCCATCAGTTGAACGGTACAAGCCGCTATTCTCGCCGACCATTGCATCCGATACCGTGTACGGGCTTTCTGTCGACCAGCTCCGTTCCCACATCGCCGCGAACATCGTGCCGGTGGACGGGTGAATTATCACCTCGGCGCATCCCGTGTATTCAGACAGATACAGCACCAACTGCCAGGTCGCGCCGGCATCGGTCGAACGGTACAGTCCACGCTCCGGGTTCGGCTCCCACAGTCGGCCCATCACCGCGGCATAGACGATGTTTGAATTATTGGGGTCGACAAGGATTCGCCCGATGCCGTAGCTTTGCGGCAGCCCCGAGAAAGTCCAGGTCTCGCCGGCATCGGTACTCTTGTAAAGACCAGTGCCGTCATACGTCTGTACACGCCCGTTGATTTCCCCCGTACCGGCATAGACAATATTGGGATTATTCGGATCAACGGTCACTGCACCCATTGAATACGTCCCGATTTCGTCGAATACCGGCTTCCAGGTCTGACCGAGATTGGTCGTCTTGAATACACCGGCCCCGGCGCTGGCGACATAAATGATGCTTGAATCAGTAGGATCGACCGCTATGTCGGTGACTCGGCCCGGGATATTAGTCGGTCCGGCCAACTGCCAATTAAGAGCCGCCTGCGGTGATGCCGCTGAACGGGTTCGCGCCTCAGCCCGGATTTCGCGATAACCGCCGGCCGCTTCGATTCTTCGGGCGGCGTCGATTACTTTGCGCGGATAGGCGCGCTGGATATAAAACCATTCATTGGGGAGTTCGCTGATCTTTCCCCATTTCTTCTTTTCAGGCGACGACTCGGACCGACCGATTGAACCTCTATTTTCACTTCGGGCGATAAATATCAGAGATACAGAAATCGCTATCAGGGAGAAAGCAATAATCGACAGCCAAAATGTGGTTTTTTTCGCCATGGTGAAAATCCTCTGTCTCGCGGTTATATCTCTTAACTCAACCGGTCAGATACTGATACAGCTAATAGACGAAACCGGGGACGCAAGTGTTGCACGAGACCTTCAGCTTGTGGCGAGCCCAACCAGTCGGATGCATTGACGCAACGCTTGAAAACACACGAAAACAGGATCGTGATGCAAGCAGGACCAAACAGGGGGAATGGAAAAACCGGCGATGATTATGCCGAAGGGGGGACTCGAACCCCCACTCCCTTGCGAGAACTGCGCCCTGAACGCAGCGCGTCTACCAATTTCACCACTTCGGCATCGTTTTCCGCCAGAGCGAAACATCCGCCCACGGGGCAGGAAAGATGCCAAGAACTACCCGCGCTGTCAATCGAATTGTCGGCCGGAAATGGCCTACGATTTCGCCACAGAAGGTTTCGAGACTGATTGCACAGCGACAACTTCTCGACCGCGGAACGGCTGGTCCAAGGCTGAGCGAATTGCACGGGTCAGCTTCTCAACCGCGTACGGCTTGTGGACAAACTCTGCGGCTCCGAGTGCGATCACCTCTTGGACCCTCTCTGTAGAAGAGTAGCCGCTCACCACAATCGCCCGCTGGGTCGGTTTGAGGCCTAGTATTTCACGGTAAGTGGACAGACCATCGAAATCCGGTTCCATGATCATGTCAAGCACAACCAAGTCAAAATCTCTCTGGCGAAGTAACGCTACTGCCGCGCGACCATGCTCGGCCAATTCGACTGTGTATCCCATCTCCCGCGTAATTTCAGCCGCCAGTTCACGCTGGCTCTCGGAGTCATCGACAATCAGAATCCGCTCTGTCCCACCTTTGCACGATTTCAGTTCGGCGTCACTTCCAACTTTCTCCTCCGTCGCGAGCCAGGGGAAATAGAGTCTGAACTCGGTGCCTTTACCCACTTCCGAGCTGATGTCATAGTATCCGTTGTGATCCTTTACAATCCCGTAGACGACCGACAACCCAAGGCCACTCCCGCTCTGCCCCATCTTCTTCTTGGAAAAATACGGTTCGAATATCTTTGAAATGTCCTCAGGTGCAATTCCCGACCCGGTGTCTTTGGTTGTGAACACCACGTAGTCGCCCGGTTCAAATTGCTGAAACCCACTGGGGAGACGTTCAACATGGGACCGCTCGGTCTGTATCGTGAGATTTCCGGATTCAGACATTGCTTCGACGGCATTCGTGATCAAATTCATGATCACTTTGGCCAAATGCGGCTCGGAGCCTGAAATCAACCCGGCCGTAGGATCCAACGCCACGTCTACGACAATCTCGGGGTGACGCTCCCTCAACTTCTCGAATCCCGGCGACTCGAGGTAGGACTTAACAACGCTGTTCAGACTAAGCGGTTTCATTTCGCATCGGCCGCGGCGCGCCAACGTAAGCAAGTCCTGGATCACCACGGCCGCGTCTTCGGCCGCCTTCCCGATTTTCCTTGCCCGCAAGGCCGGCCGGGAGTCGGCGGGCAGTTCGCGCGCCAAGAGCTCGGCGAAACCGACTACCGGCCCAAGCATATTGTTCAGGTCATGTGCCACTCCTCCGGCCAGTAACCCGAGTGATTTCATTCGATCCGCTCGCTCAAGCTGATCACGTAGCCGCGCCTGTTCTCGCTCGGCCGACCGCCGCCGAGTAATGTCGCGGAAACTCCAGACCCGCCCCTGAATTTGACCGTCCCGAACCAGCGGCCGGGAGTATCGCTCAAACGCCCGCCCGTCCTTAAACTCTATCAGATCGAACGACTCTTCTGTGCTTTTGTAGAGCGCCTCAACCTTGGCCAGAAATGCACCCGGGTCTTTAAGCTGAGAGAGCACAAACTCAAGAAGTTGACGGTCGTCCTTCGTCGCAATAATCTCATCCGGGATTTGCCATAATTTAATAAAACTATTATTGAAGTGGGTTGCGACGCCTTCATTGCTCACCACCAAAATCCCATCCCCCGTCGCCTCCAGCGTACCTTCCAAAAGTCGTTCCCGGTGACGAAGTGACTCCTCGGCCCTGCTTCGCTCGGCAATTTCCACTTTGAGCTCCGCCGTTCTCTCCAACACCCGGTCTTCCATCTCATCTCGCGATTTTCGCAGTTCGCCGATCGTGTCGCCGAGTGCCGTCTGCATCTTGTTAAAAGCGCTGGCTAAAGACACAAAATCGCTGGATAGCGCCGACGAATCTATTGGCGTTGTAATCTCACCTTGTGATACCCGACTCGCGGCGCTCTCAAAAGTCTTCAGAGGCCGCACGATCATTCGGGAAAAAACAGCTATCGGCGCCAGAAACAAAAGCAAGATGACCAAACCGGACAAAACGATCAGTCCGATACTTTGTTGAATCCGCGCCAACATCGGCTCTTTGCCCAGACGTAGCCAGGCCATACCCACCAATTGATCGCGGACTCTGATGGGATTCCCTGCCACCAAACAGGTGGCGTCCTCAACGGTGACACTGACGGGCGACATCGCCTTGCAAGTGTCCCAATAGTCCTTTTCGATTCCGGGCCGTTCCCTTTGATACATGATCCGACCATCGGCAAGCGTAACCCATGCTTCTTTGACGTCCGATTGGGAAGAGAGTGTGCCGTCGACCAACTCGGCGACAAACTCGGTATCAGCAAGGCCAACGCCGGAAGCGATACTTTGGGCCAGCAGCCGGGAGAAACTATTCCCTCGATTCACAAGATCGCTGTGCAACTGACTCTTGATTTCCAGTATTGTCAGCGTAATTAGCAACAGCAGAATGATCACCATCCCTGCTGATGAAAAAACAAGTATCCGCTCGCGAATACCTAACCGCCGATTTCGCCGCGGATCCATATTAGGGCCTAATCGCTCTTAGTTTGGTCTTGAATGTCGTTTTATTTCTATCCACTTATGTGCATTGTCGACGTCCCAAGTCCAAAGCTTGATTGGAAGTAGCCCAAAAACGGAGTGTTTAGACCATTGTTGAATAGCGACCCGAACTGTGTTTTCCGGGCGGCCCGCGTAATACGTTGCCGGGCAGTTCGTTATGACCACTCGCCTCATTCGTTGACTTTCCGCTCCGCGACGGTGATTTTGACAATCATGAGGGAGGTCCCGACACTAATTGGCGGCCAATTTTCCGGTTGCCCAAAACTGGCTTGGCGATACGATCTGCTTGCGCTGTTTGTCTTCGCCTTGCTACTTCGCGTCACAGTGTTATGGTCATCGCTGGGTCAATTGGGGGCTGAAGCGTTTCTCACGATAACACCCGATACCGGGAACTACCTTGAAGCGGCCCGCGCTATCCTCAGCGGGTCGGGATCAGCGGAAAATGTGCTCTTCACCTTTGGACCCGGTTTCCCTTACCTGCTGAGTTTGCAATTGCGTTTGTTCGGAGAGTCGCCAGTACCAATTCTCGTACTGCAAATTGTGCTTTCTGCGCTTTCCTGTCTTCTGATCTATCGACTGGCGATGCAGATAGTCGGCGACTACTTTATTGCTCTTCTCGCCGGTGCGATAGCCGCCTGTTCATTGACTTCAATCAGTCTCAGTTGTCTGATCCTTTCGGATACCATTTTCTTTTTCCTCTTCGCGCTGTCCTTAACGCTGTTCATCGACGGCGTTCGAGACGGCAGATGGTGGCAGGTTGTCATAGCGGGAGGCTTGTTGGGTGGCTCTATCTTGATTCGATCCATCGGTCAGTTCTGGCCGGTGGGCATGTTGATCGTGGGCGTGGCACTATTAAGCGAGAGAACCGGATCGATTGAAGTCAAGTCCCTTCATCGGAATCAGCGCCTTCGACAGGTTGGCATTTGCTTCATCCTGAGCATAGTTCCGATGGTCGGCTGGACCCTTCGCAACGGCGCTGTCAACGGCGTATTTACGCTCGCCAAGACCAGCGCGGGTGGTCCAGCCAACGTTGCCGCCATGACACTCGAGAGTCAGACCGGGACATTCTACCGTGCGATTCAGGATGAGTGGTACAGTCAAGCAAAACAACAGGCGGGAGTCCAGCAACTCAACGTGTTGCTTGATGGCACCCGGACAATAAACCGGGGACATGAGTTCGTCTGGCTTTCGCTCGTGGGCTTAGCGGCGCTCCTCTGGAAACGGAGATTCGCGGGCGCAGTGATTCTCGGGATGCTTTTCCTTTACTTTGCCGCAATAATCGGGTTCACCAAGTGGCAGGGATCGCGCCTGTTTTACCCGGCCCTCATACCCGGCGCTATTTTGTGTGCAATCGCCGCGGTGACGATTGCTCGGTATGCGTATGAAGCGTTGGGCGCAGTCAATACCCGCCTTGAGATCGGTAGAAGAGTCTCTCTTTTCTTTGATAGATCGTCAGAATCAAATAGGCGGTATCTGATTCTAACCGCAGTATCGATAGCCGCGGCGTTAACCGTACTCTTCCGCAAATTCATTTTCTCGAGCATGATGCTTCAATCGGTAGACGTTCTTGGCCTGGGGCTGGCGCATCACAGACTTCTGCTTGAACACTTTCTCCGCACCCACTCGCTACCGGGCTGGACCCCATATCCGATGGGTGGAGTGCCTTTCGTCGAGGCGATCAGCGGAGCAGTGTTCTATCCCTTGAGCATCATCGAGTATATTGGATATGTCCCGAGGATGATCGGCTTCAATTTCATCTTTCATTTTTTCTTGAGCGGCGTTTTCATGTTTCTTACAGCGCGACAATTCAAATTATCGCCACCAGCGTCGCTTGTCACAGGCGTGGCCTATGCCTTTTCGCCGCTCATGATCTCTTGGGTCGCCCCTGGTCACGACGGCAAGATATACTGCGCAACTCTCTTTCCGTTGCTTGTACTTTTTGTCGATCGGTTGCTAAACGATGGCCACGTCCGCAATGCGATCTTTGCCGGTGTCGTTTTAGGGGCCATGGTTGTGACGCCGCACGTGCAGATGGTGATGTACTCCATTGCGTTTGTTGTGGCGTTCACACTGTATCGGCTGGCCCCACGGGTGCTAATCGAGAAGTCATGGAAGACGGTCTTCCGCTCGCTCGGACTGATGGTTGGTGTGGCTGTGGTGGGACTTGGTTTGTCCGCCGTGCAGTGGCTTCCGAGCCTCCAGTACATTCCCCGCGAATCTCCCCGATCATACGAGCAGCCCGGAGTGGAGTACGCTACTACGTTTTCGCTTCATCCGGAGGAAGCACTCTCGCTCGGCATTCCGGAGTTTTGCGGACTGGATGAAATTGACCGTGACCGAACTTACTGGGGGCGAAATAGTTTCAAGGACAATTCGGAAAGTCTCGGACCGATCGTTTGCCTGCTTGCACTACTGGCGCTTCTTCTTCCGGGGACTCCACAGAAGTACTGGTGGCTGACCATTGGTGCGATGACTACTCTTTATGCTCTCGGAACTCACACCGTCGTCTTTCGCTACCTTACGTCTTCCCTGCCGCTCCTTTCGCAAGTTCGCGCGCCATCAACCGCCATGTTTATCGCGCTTTTTGCCGCTTCAATGCTCGCAGGGATTGGCACGGAAAATGCCCGACAAGCGCTTGCTATCGACTCAAACGCGAAAAAGCGACTCTTCATTTTTGTTGGCGCGGCTGTGGCGTTACTATTTGTCGCGTGCCTCTTGATACTTTTCAAGGGTCGTGGCGCGCTCATGTATTACGGAACGTACCTGTATCCAGCATTGTCTGAGTCGTCAATCCACGGTTCTCAACTACGGGAGCGGATGATGGAGAATCTCCCGTTCTTGCAAGTAGGACTATGGCGGGCTTGGCTTCTCATTGTCGGCGTGACTGCCCTGTTGTGGTTGTACATGCGCAAACAGAGCGCCTTCCTACTGGCAGGCGGCGTCGTCTGCCTTATGTTCGTGGCAACTGGACAATTCGTTTCGCGATGCATCAAGCTTATTGATCCGGCTGTCTACTACGAACCGAAACCCGTGACCAACTTCCTTGCAGAGCGTGTCGGCATCGACCGGGTCGTCGGATTTGCATTGAATCAGACCTCATATCTAATCGGAACCTATCCAATTCAAAGCTCAATTGGCTATCATAGTCGACCTATAGCGTGGTATTACCGGCTCTCCGGCGAAGAACCGGCAAGGAACTTCATGAACGCACGGTTTGCAAATCTCGTCGGAACCAGGTTCATAGTCTTCCCGAACCGTCCCGATTGTAGCCTCAACCTCGACACGCTGGGCCTGATTCGAATGGATACGTCCGTAATATTCGATGAGTGCATCGTTTTCGAAAACCACAACGCATTTCCGCGTACATTCATGGTCGATTCGTTTGTGGTTATGGATAGTTGCTGGCCGGCGATTATTGAGACTGTGAACGGTCGGACAGATCTTCGCCGGGTGGCGCTTCTCGAACAACCTCCCGACATTCCGATCCACCATGCGGCAGATACCACCGCCCGCGCGACAATCGACTATTATGATGATGACACGATATCGATCTCGGTGTCGTGTGAGACCAATCAACTTCTGATTCTCACCGACACCTGGTATTCGGCGTGGCGAGCGTCGGTCGACGGCAAACCCGCGGAAATCCTCAGGGTCGACGGCGCCTTTCGGGCGGTGCCAGTGCCAGCGGGGAGTAAGAAAGTAGATTTTGCGTTTCACTCACCATATGTCCGTGCCGGCGCGATCACCTCACTCACGACCCTATCAGTAATCGCGTCCATCGGACTTGGAGCCCTCTTTCTTCGGCGCAAACGCAACGCCAACCGCCCCTCACGGACCGGTTAGCGTTATCAGATCACTCGAAAGCTCGGCTTGAGTCGTTCCGCCGCCCCCAAAAACCGGTCACCTTTCAGCGCTTGCGCTCAAGCTTTTTGCATAGTCTCGAAGAAGCGTATCATACGCGCCGGTATTGAATGCCAGAATCTCGTGAAATCGCTCGACGGTGAATATCTCTCCCCTCACCACTGTTCGCAGGTGGTCATAGTATGCGGCAAGAGAACGGTCTTCTATCTGGTTTTCACCCGAGGTGAGTGTTTGTATATAACCGGATGGCACCTTCCGGCGGAAGTGTCCGACGCGCCACCCGTGGCTCGTGTCACACGGTAACTTGCTCAAAAGCGGGTCGGAAAGCGCACACTCATCGACGATATACCGCGTCGGGCCTGCAAAATAGCCGCGAAAGCCGATATTGCCGATGACAATGATACTGTCGTGATCGAGTGAACCGACAAAAGCGCGGTACCCCCACTGGCGGTCACTGAATCGGATGGAGTCCTGATCGAGACGGCATAACCCGGTCTGTTGATAATACCATGCCCGCTCATCGGCTACACCGATGATGATCTTATCGTTTTCCCCGTTTGTGCCAAACGTTCGATCGCTGAGAACACTCGCCCCCCGGGCGGTCAAGCCCAAGGCAATGATAATTGTCAACGGTATGAATCTGCGGAGCCCTTTTTCCGGCAAAGGTAGCATGGCCAAGAGCGCGACCCCGCACACAAAGGGAGCGGTCAGAAACCGACTGCTCATGAAGTCGCCGCCGACCTTGAGTAGATAAAAAATAAACAGCACTATCCCTACCGCAATCGAGATCAGTCGCCGGTCGCGGGAGAGAAAGGCCGATATGACTCCCGTGAGAATCACCGGCATGATTACATGGTCTCTGAAGATCGACTCCCATAGGTATCGCGCTCCCTGCACGAAAAGTTCCCACTGTGCAATCTCAACATGTGTTTTGGCGAAATAGGTGTTCGGAAGCAGAAATCCGTAATAGACTACCGCAAATGACTCCCAAAAGATAAAGGGAACGAATCCCGCGGCGACTAACCACGTCGCGCGCCAACTCCTCTGCTCCCACCACGCGCACACAAGTACCGGAAACACCAAAATCAACGAGTCCATTCGATTGACTGTGATCAGCCCTGCGACAAGAGACAGCCAGAAGAGCGACCGCAATGACCGGCCTCCTCTGAACACGATGACAAGAAAGATCGCAAGCAGACCATGTGTCAGGACATTCTCAAGGCCGGAGGTTGAGTAGTCGACAAAGCCCTTCGAAAATATGAGCGCCGACAAACACAGCGCCGCGGTGGCCGCCGACCGGCTCAGCCCCCGCACCAGAATAGTCACCCCGATCATACCGAGGACTACGGAAACCACTATGCTGGTAATGTACGCTTCACGTGTGACCGCGTAGATCGCCGAAAATAAGAGTACCCATAACGGATTGGTAAATGTCCACACCCGCTCGTCGACATTCCAGCGTAGCCCGTACCCATTGACGAAGTTATCGACCGTGCGAAATGAGATATATGCGTCATCGCAAACCCACGAGGTACGGAGGAGAATAACGCCATAAGCGACGAGTCCCGTGATGAGTACCAGCCGGTATCGGTCGATTCCCTTGAAGATCTTCAAGTCCATTTCGATGGGCAGTATACAGGCGCCCAACTCTGATTGCAAACGCTGAGTTCCGCGTGCCTCCCCCAAACAAAAACCGCCCTATTGCTAGGGCGGTTGTGATGTCAACCAAGATGCAAACTTAGTTCAGATACGCTCTGAGCGAGCGACTGCGTGAGGCATGGCGGAGCCGGCGAATCGCCTTCTCCTTAATCTGCCGAACACGTTCGCGCGTGAGCGAAAACCGCGCCCCGATCTCTTCGAGCGTGAGCGCCT
>JBGAWZ010000068.1:0-7328 GCA_044227335.1 Candidatus Zixiibacteriota bacterium
TGCAGAATGTCAATGGCGAGTATGCCTCGATAGCGATGTTCAACTTTGGCGGCGGAGGGACATTCGAGTACAACAGTGTCTCGGACTGCAACGATGCAATCGCTTCAAACTGGTCGATGGGTTGCCAATTCTTGAATAACACAGTAAGCAATTCGGGAAGTGGTGTTCATACAGACAATGCCGGCAACTATGCAGGGAGTGTGGCTGACCTGATCAAAGGAAATGTGATTAGTAACAGCGCCCTCTACGGATACGGCATATTCGTTTTTGCCCCGTATCTGGCGCCAGTTGTGACTGAAAACACTATTACAAACTGTGATGTTGGATTCTCTTGTGCCGGCGCGTATGTCGCCGTCACGCCGCAATTCACCAATAACATGATTGACGGAATGGCCAAGGCGAATAGTACCGGGCTGTACATTACCACTCAAATCTGGGGATACACACCGGGGAACTGCACGGTTACTCTGTCCGGTAACCAGATTCTGAACAACGTCGATGGCGCCTATTTTGAGGCCGATGCCGGGTACACATGCACGGTCGACGCCCAAAATAATAGTGTGACTGGGAACAGTAACACGGGAGCGCTGAAAGCGACCGGAACCTATGGCCTGGGGACATTTGCTCTGAACCTGTCGTCCAACTGGTGGGGTGCGGTAAGTGGGCCGATCAATGCGGCCACCAATCCGGCGGGGACCGGAAACTCGGTCGACGACGGTATCAAGTACTCGCCGTGGGTCGCCTCCAGTGGGTCGGACTACGACCTTGGTACGATTGGATGGCAACCTGATCTACATTTTGTCGGCGTCTCTACAAACGGCACAATTCAGGAGGGAGTAAACCTCGTCATCGGTAGCACCGTCTATGTTGCCGCCGGCACATATGCCGGACAAGTTGTCATGAGCGGATTCGCCGATTTGAAACTCATCGGAGCCGGTGTTGGGTCGACATTTGTCACCGCCCCGACATCTCCGATGACACACTACTTTATGACCGGTGCGAACAAGAATTATGCGATTCTGTCGGTCGAAGATTGCGCCTCGACGAAGATCAGTCACCTGACTGTTGACGGTTTGGGCAAAGGAAATAGCAATTACCGGTTTGTCGGAATAGGTTATCGCAACTCGGGCGGCGCGGTTGATACGTGCGTCGTTGCGAACATCAAGGACACGCCGTTCTCCGGCGCCCAGCACGGGGTAGGCATATATGCATTTGCCGACAACGGCATAGACCGAACATTGGCAGTCAACGGGTCGGTCGTAACAGGTTTCCAGAAAACCGGCATGGCGTTGTCCGGCGTAGACCTTTCCGTGTCAGTCAGCCACTGCACAGTGGCGGGAGCCGGGCCGACTACGGTCACTGCCCAGAACGGAATTCAGATTGGACCGGATGCCACCGGTACGATGTCTTACAACACCGTCAGCGGCGTGTCGTACACCGGCGCCTCATGGACGGCTTCGGGACTGCTCGCTTGGGGGCCAGGTACTATTAACGCCGATCACAACACGGTGACGAATGCACAGACAGCCGCGTACTGGTCGGATGGGCCGGGATCGTTCACCAATAACACCATCACACAGTCGTTTGCGGGAACCGGGCATCACGAGCTCTACGGATTCCTGGGCGTGCACTCGACGGCGGGAGCGATGGCAAAGTTCAGACCAGCCGGGCTGGACCTTGAGATGGCGACGAAACGTCATGTCGACGGTTCCGCGGCTCCGCAAACGCACTCGATTTACGTAACGGGGAATACACTGGATGGCGCGGGTGCGGACACTTCAATTGGTGTGTACGAGTATGCCTATGACACATCAAGTGTGTATATCACCGTCGCCGACAATGTTGTGAGTAATTATTTGGAGGGTGTGATTCTGTATGAAGACGGTGCCTCAGCCAACATTACCTCGGTGGTGACGGACAATAGTCTCACTGGGAACGATGTCGGTCTAGACGTTTTCGGCGCAGGCGCAAGCGTGGAACGAAACACCTTCGCAAACACGACTAATGCTCAGGATAACGTGATCGGGAATTACTACAACCAGAATTGCTGGCATGATTACTCCGGTAGTGGAGCGTATGCCGTCGGCGGCGGAGGCGGAAATGCGGACAACAATCCGAATTCCAACTGCGGGCTGAACATGACCGGCGACACGATTCTATATAATTGTACCGGCAACTTCCAACTCACCTACTCGATCGGGGAAATTGTGCAGGCGCTGGATTATATCCGGGTGAAGCTGGAATTTCCGGCTGAGTTGACTCCCGGAATGCCGGTAGTTCTTAATCCCAACTACTCGTTGCTTCCGACGACCCCTCCGACCAATCACAGCCCAGGTCAGATGGACACGATGCAGGTAGAAATGATCGTGCTTTCGGGCTCGCAGGATGGACCGGCTTCGCTTTTCTACATCCCATTCTCAGCGACCACTGGTCCGGCGTATCCATCGTATATCACAGAGATCGATCATCTGCTACGCGATTCTTCAAATGTGACGCTGACAGTACCGCCGGCATCGCCGACAGTACTCCTGGCCGATTGCGCAACGCCGACAATCGTAGTGAACTCGCCAGCGTCGGGTGGGTATTTTAACACCGCGCCGGTACTCAATCTGACCGCCACCGACAACCTGAGCGTCTCGGCGGTGTACTATCAGATCGACGCGTGCGCGGGTGGCGGCTGGCAAGTGTTGGCGACCGGACTTTCAGGAGCCAGTTACAACAATCCGGCCTGGACAGTGCCGGGATTTGGCGGCCTGTCAGAATCGAACCACTGTATTCGCTTCAAAGTGGTCGACATTTCCGGTCACACCAATACCGACACCTGTTCGTACAATTGGTGCTTCACCAAGGATGTAACGCCACCGGATCCGCCGACGAATCTCGTGGCTAAACCGGGGCATAACAAAGTCCACCTGACCTGGACAAATTCGAGTAGTTCCGATGTCGTTGGTGTACGGTTCCAAAGAGTTCCGTGGACCGACTATCCGGAATACGGAAGCCAGCCAACACCGACAGCGGCGCCTGTGTATCCGGCGACTTATGCGGTCGGAACGATGGTGTTTGACAGCGGCGCAAGTGCGTCAACAAATGCGGCTCACAACGATGTGAGCGGCCTGTCCAATGCCACTCGCGACATTTACTATTACGGAGCCTTTGCCTATGACGCCGCCGGAAACTATTCCATTGCGGCGGTGACGGCACAGGGGAGATCGACATCGTATTGGCTTGGCGACATTGCCGACAATTTCATTACGCCGGGTACGTATGATGGACTGGTCTATTTCCCGGATCTTAATTTCTTCTCGCTTTCCTACGGCAAGAAGTGGAGCGATGCGGGATTCCGTCCCGATGCCGACTTCGGCCCGACCCACAACTCTTCGCCCAAGGGCATTCCGATGACCGACGACTCGATCAATTTCGAGGATGCCATCATCTTCGCTATCAATTTCGATGCCGTGACTCCTTCCGGAAAGATTGTGCCGCTTTACGCCCAGTCTCCAATCGCCGGGGACTTTGGATTGTCACTTGAGCCCGATCAGGCCGGCTCATGGCGCCTTCGACTCAACAACAATCCGGGAACAGTGAAGGGACTGCATGCGGTGGTCACACTACCGGCAGGAGCAGAAGTCCAGTCGATCGCATTCGCCGAATCAGTGAAATCCAATGAGACGGCGTTCTTTAGCTGGATAGGCAAAGAAGAAGGCAGGATTGTCATCGATCTGGCGGTGCTCGGTCACGAGACAACCATCGGCGGATCAGGCGATCTGGCCACACTCAGGATTTCCACTACCGGCAGTCAGGGACCGGAGTTGAGTGTTGGCGATGTCCGCGATATCGAGAACAGGGCGATCACAACCGCACTGATGAGCGCATCGGGGCTGATCCCGAGCGAATTTTCGCTGTCGCAGAATTATCCCAATCCGTTCAATCCGACGACGACAATCTCGTTTGCCCTGCCGACTGGCGGGCATGTGAAGATCGATGTCTTTAATGTGCTGGGCCAACAGGTGACAACACTTGTAGACGAAAGTCGTCCGGCCGGAACGTACACAGTCGAGTGGGACAGCCATGACAAGGCCGGTCGTCCAGTTGCCAGCGGCGTGTATCTTTATCGGTTAACCACCGATGGCTTCACGGCCACGCGGAAGATGACACTATTGAAGTAAGCACGAGGGAGGGAGAGCGGCGACCCGACGTGGGTTGCCGCCCTCCTTTACACAGGAAATGAAATTCATGCTTCGAATTGCAGTGTTGGCTTTGCTCTTGGCGATCTGTCTGGGCGGCTCGGCAACGAGCGGCGCAAACAGGATCGTGCTCGTTCCCGAGGAGAAAATTGTCTCGCCGGTGGGGTCGTCGTTTTGATTGACTCTTGCACTGGACTCGGCGGTACGGAATGCCCGCTTTTTCAATGTGCACATAAGCTTAGATAACACCGTACTGAGGATTGACTCTATTGCGCCATCGCCGGAGTGGAACAGCGCCGGACCAAATTTCTTTTTCTGGAAAGACACGGTCGCAATTGACTCGATAACTCATCAGCCGGTGTGGTATATCGACCTGGGAGCGGCCTACTACGGTGCGGTCTATCATATTGACGGATATGCACCGCTTGCTAAGTTGTGGCTGACCGCCAGAAAGTCCGGAGCGACTTTTTCGTATTTTCAGTCACAAATCGTCCTGGACGCCAACTCAATGCCGGTGCTGAACGAGATCGGCAACGCCATTGTCTTTGTCTGTCCGAATCCGCATCCGTTTTTCGGTGATTTCGATCACACGGGCAATCTTGATATCGCCGATCTTACCTTCATGATTTCATTTCTCTATCTTAGTGGTCCGCCGCCCGAGCCAAGTCTCTTGCTCGGTGACGTGGACTGCGATCAACTAGTGGACATTAGTGATGTGACCAGGCTGATCGACTATCTGTACATCTCATTTACACCTATTTGTTCTATGTGTCCGTGACAGGAGAGCGTTGTATTATGAAGAAGATATTTGTACTACTTGCCGGATTTATTTGTCTTGCGTCGTCGGGGGCTTTCGCCGCAGGAACAGTCTGGATGACTCCCGATACGACTTATTCCCAGCGTGACACATCGTTTGTGCTGGTGATACACTGCGACGCCGGCCTCCAGGGAGTCAAAGGGCTGGAGTTGGACATCGACTTCAACGGCTCGTTTATCGAGCCGGATACGGCACACATGACGCTTGGGACCATGTGGTTTTCACTCCATCCGTTGTTCAATTACACCTACGTTACCAACGGTGGGGGGAGGCTCACGCTCGATTTTGCGGTCCTGGGTGATACAAATACCGTAAATGGGCCGGGAGTGGTTATCACGATTCCTCTCAATACAGTCGGTTTCGGCGAGACAGATATTACGATTACTTCGTACAAACTGCGTGACAATCAAAATCAACCGATGAGCATGAACACCGAGGGGGCGTGGGTCAAAGTGTGCCGTTTCGTGGGAGATCTTGATGCCGATAACCGGGTGGATATCGCCGATTTGACGGCCATGATCGACTATCTGTATATATCGTTTACGCCACCGGTCCCCCCAATGGAGGTGGCCGATACCGACTGCGACAACCAGATCGACATTTCCGATATTACTGCGCTGATAGACTTCCTCTATATATCGTTTAATCCGCTGTGTCAAAAATGCCTCTAGGTGTTGTGGGGAAGTATTGTGAGGTGCCGCTCGCTTGTGCGAGCGGCATTTTTTGTTGGAGTGAGCCGGTGGCACATGATGGACTCAACCTGTAACTGAACGAACTTTGCACAAGCTCAGGCAGAGGGGAACTCGCTCAGTGGCGATTCTCAGATTAAACAGCGGCTCCGAATACAATTGAAGTCCTGACTGCAGTAATCAAGTTCTCTCGATCGGGACTCGAACTCGTACTTTCTAAATGACATGTATTTCCGATCTCAAAATGTTGAGTCTGCGCTACGGAATCTTAAACCTGTAGCAAGGTGTCGAGAGCTACAGCATTTCTGCGATAGTTTGGTGGATAGGACAGCCTTCCTTCAATATTACCTCCAAATCACGGCAATTAGAAGGACGGCGGAGAATCTCTAATACAATCTTCCTGAAATCGCTCAACCTTGGGCCTTCGGCGAATCATGTCTGAGGTCGTCTTTAGGGTCACATTTGGTTAGAAAGCGAAACTAAATACGGCTCAACCTTTGGGCATCGCTACGAGACTTTATCTGGACTATGGGCCTTCGGCGCGTAGTACTAAAAGGCACAGCTGAATCTTGTAACATTTGACTTCACCCTGAGCCTTTCGAAGGGCTGAATCCATAGTCATTGCGAGCCCGTCGCCCTGAGCTTGTCGAAGGACGGGGGAAGCAATCTCGCCTTCTCTTCTTCATTGACACAATCCCACTCCATTTCGTACTCTAACAAAATGCCCCTCGACTACTCGGTCTTCTCCAGAGGCGAACTTAAGATTATCAGGAGCCTGAATACTCCCGCAAAGGTTCAGGACTTTGTCACCGCCACCCGCTACAACAAGTACGACCGGGTATCCATTGTCGATGTCATTCGCAAAAGCACGGCCGACTGTCTTGAGGCGGCGGCCTTTGCCAGTGTCGTGCTTACGTACCATAACATCCCCAACCAGATCATGGATTTGAATTCGGTCCGCGATGAGGACCATGTCCTGTGTGTGTTTAGGCAACGCGGACGGTACGGATCGATCGGCCAGAGCAAGTATCTTGGTTTGCGATACCGGAATCCGGTTTATTCAAGTGCCCGCGAGTTGGCAATGAGTTACTTTGATGGCTATTACAACTACTTTGGTGAGTACACGCTTCGCGGTTACTCAAAGTTCATATCGCTACGCAGTCTGACCAAAGATCAACTGACCAGCGCGGCTTTCATGCATGAGCTGGAAGAACGATTGTGCGACATTGCCCATGTGCGATTGGTGCCCGACAATATCAAATTGCCCAGAGTGTCGCCCATAAAGTTTCGGCAGGAAGTTTTGATCATTCCGAAGGGTGTGCGGGTGGGGCAAAGGTATAAGCGAGCGTAGTTCGGCGCGCCATCGACATCTCCTCATTGGTTACAGCAACGCACAAAGATTCACTCAGAAAATGAACCAGAAGACGACCCCAATTCGCATTGCAGTTACCGGTGGTCCCGGCGCCGGGAAGACCACACTGCTCCAGGGACTCAAAGACCGAGGACACACAATTGTCCCCGAGGTAGCGCGGGAAATTATTGCCGAACGCCGGAAACAGGGGCTCAGCCCCAGGCCACCTCAGGATGAATTCGCGAAATCTATCTTGAGCCGGGATATTCAACAGTATGAATCAACCC
>JBGAWZ010000069.1:0-7291 GCA_044227335.1 Candidatus Zixiibacteriota bacterium
ATCTCCTGCCACACCGGCTGGGAGAAACATCTGGACAATCCAGATCGGGGAACGATAGTAAACCCGGCGAATCTTCATGGCGACTCGGCCAACAACGCCTGCTACGCCTGCCACACTCCGCACCGTGATTTGGACAATCATGGCTTTGACACCCACACTACACTACAAACCAACTGTGCGGCCTGCCACAAAATACACGGGAACACTTCCTCACTGTTGGTCGACGGCGATGCTGATTTCTGCCGGAAATGTCATCAAAACACAGTGACGAAGTTTGCCCGCCGTAGCTCGCATCCAATAGGATCCGGCGCCGTATCCTGCCTGAGCTGTCACCGGTTCGTGAAACGGACCGATCAGGATCAGATGTTTGGATTTGCCGCCACCTGCCAGAGTTGTCATCCCCAGCAGACCGGGCCTTTCTTGTATGAACACGCTCCCGTCAATAGTTACATGACCGACGGCGGCGGGTGCACCGAGTGCCACGATCCTCACGGCAGTGAGAACGACCGCCTGCTCAAACAACCGCAGGAGCGCCTCTGTAGCGCCTGTCACATGGCTCCGCCGACCCACAAAACAGCCCACAACGGTGTCTATGCCAATGTCGACTGTCTCACGTGCCACGGCGACATTCACGGTTCCGTTACAACCAGAAAACTGCTCTCCAGCAATCTTGAATCCAAGTTTGGTCAGACCTGCTGGTGCCACGGTGCGAACTAAGGAGAAGAGCAATGAAAGCATTAACCAATACTCTTTGCGTCACGCTCGCCCTTGTTCTGTCCGGCCCGCCGACCTTTGCCGCCGATGGCGGCTCGGGTAAGATCGGTTTCGGTTACATCTATCTGGATGAAGATGGATCGCGAGCTGTAAACTCCGAGACCTACAATACGTACGAAGGATTCACGCTCTCAGCCAACGACTGGCGATACAATTGGGACAACGGCATGGCGCTGAAAGCCAACTTGAATAATGTCACGCTGAACAATCGGGATATGCGCCTATGGATCGGCAAACCTGGAAGGTTTTCTCTGTCCGCTACGAACAACCAGTACCGCCGCGCCTACAGCGACAGCGCAGACAACTATACGCGCCGGAGAAATACCAATGTACAGGCGACTTATGAAACCAGCCGCTTTCTGAAATTCTTCGGCGGATATGGCCTGTCGGAAAAACACGGTACAGATTTCTTCGTTCTTCCCGCAATCTATGATACAATTACTCGCAGTACCGACTACTCGTACAAAACCTTCAATGTCGGGACTCAAGTCGGCGATCCACACGGCTTGGTTCGGGCGGAATACCGGAAATTCGACTTAACCGACAACACCGGTGACGGCACCGACCGAAAAGCGGATCAGATTAATCTGTACATCAGTTCAACGGTGCCGAGTGTCAAGTGGCTCTATCTAGCCGGTGGGCTCAATTATCGCGACGACAAAGTGGAATCAACAGACACCGACCTCAAGACGCACCAATGGTGGGGCGGCGGAAAGGCGTACCTTTCTCCTACACTCCTGCTTGACTATCGTCTTGTCTATGCAACAACCAAGCGCAACGCGCCCGCACGTACAATCGACAATTTACAAAACGTAGTCTCACTCGGCAAAACCTGGAACCGGCTTGGCGGTCTTCGGATCGGCTACGAAAACCGCGTTTCGGATGACTTTGTCAACCGGACATCTTCCGATGGTCTACTTGCCAACGCCTGGCTTCGCCCAGACCTGCACTGGCATTTCAAAGCGGCGGTGTCGACGCGCAAAGCCGACGTGACCGACGGCGTTACCCTCCTTGGTGACGAATCACGCACCAATCACGCGGTCAGCGCCCAGTACTCCGATGAGAAATGGGGAAGCCTCGGTGGCGGGTGGGAAAGCCATATTCGCAAAAACGACGATATCAACTCCCGGACCGACTATGACGTTCTGTCCGGCGAGTTGAATCTTGTCGATGCGAAAAAGGGCCGGATGACAGTTACCTACTCCCACTATGTGGGTGAATATCAAAATCGCTCTGACAATACTAGCTACGAGTTTGCTGACCACGTGTTGACCGGCCATGCTTATCCGGTTGAGATTGGAAAACTCACTGTCGACTTCGGCGGAACCTGGTACCGGAGCAAACGCGATCAGGACATGGAAAAGATGAGCGGCGAAATAGGCGCGGCCTATCGAATCGCCAGGACCATTCAACTGGAAGGCCGTTACCGGGTCTACAACTTCGATAATTTCCTGGTCACCGACGAATATTACACAGCGAATATAGTTGAATTTAGAATAATCAAGGACGTGCAATTCTAAGGAGAGATGACAATGAAACGTACGATGTATCTAACCGCTCTTCTTGCAGTCGTCCTGCTGTTGGCAGTAGGATGCGAGAGGAAAGTCACGAATGAAATCGTTCAGGACAACTCAGGCTTCAGCGGAGCCGATGAGTGCATGAAGTGCCACAATGACGCCGATGGTATCCTCCAGCAGGCCGTGGGCGAATGGAATAACTCAGTTCACGCCTCAGGCACAAGTGTCGACTACACCAATCGCGGCGGCGGGTCGGATTGCGTGAAGTGCCACGATCATCAGGGATTTGTTGAGTGGATTACGACCGACACGATTAATCCGCCCTATTCCAACGTGAGCGCCATTCACTGCTTCACCTGCCATGCCCCGCACGAAAACGGCGACTTCAGTCTCCGTGCCAGCGGTCCCTACACTCTGGCCAACGCGGTAGTATTCGACCACGGCAACGCCAATCTGTGTGCAAACTGCCACCACAACCGCACCGACGTCCGTGCTGAAGTCGTCGCCAATAAGGCGACCACAAATCGTTTCGGCCCGCACCACGGTCCGCAGGCCGATTTGCTTCATGGTACCGGTGGTTATCAGCACCCGGGATATACATATACTACCTCCACGCACGCCACAGCCATCGACGATGCTTGCGCCGGCTGTCACATGGGGACGGTGCAGGAACACGACGGCTACACCATCGGCGGTCATAGCTTCAACATGGTTGATGAAGAGACCGGCTACACTTTGGTGAAAGTTTGTACTCCTTGCCACGCCAAGGCGACAGCATCGTTTAACTTCATTGCTGATACTTCACACGCTATTAGCGATTACGACGGCGACGGCACTGTCGAAGGGTATCAGGTTGAATTTGAAGGCATGATGAGCACACTTGGCGCCCTGCTGTATAGCAAGTCCGTGGTGAGCCGCACTATCAGTGGTACGGATACGACGTACTCAGCCAAGACAGCAACCATTGCCGATCAAGGCACCGTCGGCGCACTCTGGAATTACGTCATGCTCGAAGAAGACCGATCAGAAGGCATCCATAACTTCAAATATGCGAAAGACCTCATTAAGAACTCGATTGCATATCTCAACACCCTGCCGTAAGACATTACCTAGTGTCGCTCACAAAGAGCCCCTCCCGCTTGGGAGGGGCTCTTATTTTGCTCAACTTCGGTTAAACCGCCATCGGTCAGAGTTCGGCAGCACCCAGCATCGGTCTGTCTTACCAAACCAGCGGTATCGATTGCGCGCCACAACGCGATACACGCGATCCCTTAATGAACACGGAACAATCTTAAGTATCGCAACCAACCGCCACGGCATGCCGAGCTGAGAGGCTACATACAAGACAGCCGCCGACTCCGTCAGAATGTGAGGCGCTGGTGATTGAACATTTTGAACGACGACCAACGAGTCTCCAACGCTTGGCAAGACCTTTATCAATCGGGATAGATTTTCCGATCTGAGTTGATCCAGAGTACCCAGCCGAAACACATCCTCGCGGTCGTGTTGCACGAGAATCTTTACAAATCGATTGCAGAGAACGCAGGAACCGTCAAAGAGCAAGAGGTCTCGACCACGTAATTGAGTTTTCACACGAAGCCCAACCCGGAACTAGGCAATTGTGCCGGAGGCCGGACTCGAACCGGCACGTCCCTTTCGGAACAAGGGATTTTAAGTCCCTGGTGTCTACCAATTCCACCACTCCGGCAACTGTCGTTGCTCTATTAAGTTAGCCCACTTCAAGCTCAGGCACAAGTCTCTTTTGTGAGCTTGGATAGCCTAAAGTGCGAAACGGCAACATGCGTTTTCGCCGCCAACCGAACTTCTCGTCGGCGGGTTCACCGTGGAAATCCGACTCAAGAGTATGTGAATAGAATTGTGCAATCGTCAGAGTTTCGTTGACGTTTCGTTCGGTAGATGTTAAGCTTTCACGTCGCCAAGTCGCAATTGGCCAGGATGGCAAGGAACTGGCGCGGGTTCTGAGACCGGGAGGGTTAATGCTTAAGCACTTTCTGCCACGAGAAACCAGCTTTTTCAAGTTCTTTGAGCAACACAGTTTGCTCTCGATGGAGGCCTGCCGGGAATTCGATGAACTCGCCTCCAAACCAGACGAACTGGCTCTTCGAGTCAATCGAATTAAGCAAATAGAGCACCGCGCGGATGATGTCACTCATCAGTGCATCGACGCGCTCCACAACACTTTCATCACACCCATCGACCGTGCCGATATCCATCGGCTGATTCGTCGCCTTGATGATATTGTTGATTCAGTAGATTCAGCCGCATCACGCATGGCGCTTTATGAGCTGACCGACTATCGCACTGAACTCAAACAGCTTACCCAGGTTTTGGTTCACGCGACCGCCCATATTGACGGAGCAGTCAAGAGTCTTCCCCGCCTTGCCAAAGAAAGCGACAACATACAGAAGTGTTGTATCGCGGTGTATCAGGCGGAAAACGATGGCGATGAGCTGTTGCGAGCCGCGCTGGTAAGACTGTTCAAGACAGAGACTGACGCTGTAATGATCATGAAGTGGAAAGAGATCTTCGAGCGGCTTGAAAAAGCCACCGACCGGTGCCAGGAAGTCGCCAACATAATCTCAGGTATCGTGATCGAGGCTTCCTGATATGCAGCCGCTCATGGTTGTTATTATCGCGACTGTCGTAGTCGCCCTTATCTTTGACATAATCAATGGCTTCCACGATGCCGCGAATTCCATTGCTACCGTTGTATCTACGAGGGTGCTGAGCCCCCGTGTGGCCGTCTTGTGGGCGGCCTTTTTCAACTTTGTGGCAATGTTTGTTTTCGCTCCGAAAGTCGCCGACACCATCGCGAAGATTGTGAAAATAGACGGGACAGACACTGTATATGTGTATGTCGTTCTCGCCGGACTCCTGGGAGCCATTGCTTGGGATCTATTGACCTGGTGGCTTGGCCTGCCCACGAGCTCATCGCACGCGCTGATTGGTGGTGTCGCCGGAGCCGGGCTTGCCTATCGTGGCGTGGATGTAATTCGCTGGCCCAATATCTGGAAAACCATGCAATTTATTCCGCTTGCTCCTCTAATCGGTCTAGTACTCGGATTTGCGTTCATGATCGTGGTCTATTGGATTTTTCGCCGGTGGCGGCCCGACAATGTTGATCGCTGGTTTCGCAAGGGGCAACTATTTTCAGCGGCCCTATATTCACTTGGACACGGTGGAAATGACGCTCAAAAGACCATGGGAATTATCATGGCGCTCCTGATGGCCGGCGGCCTGATGAGCACCGATCACCAGCTTTCGCTCTCCAATTGGGACACCGCATGGATCATCTTGGCTTGCCATGCCGCGATGGCGATCGGTACCGCCTTCGGCGGCTGGCGCATAGTCAAGACCATGGGCATGAAAATTACCAAACTGAAACCGGTAGGCGGATTCTGTGCCGAAACTGCTGGCGCCGCAACCCTCTTTGGAGCAACAGTTTTCGGTATCCCGGTCTCAACCACCCACACTATCACCGGAGCAATTATTGGCGTCGGGTCGACCGGTCGATTGTCGGGAATTAAGTGGGGGGTTGCCGGGAGAATCGTCTGGGCCTGGGTGCTGACTATCCCCGCCTCGGCGGCCATTTCAGCGGGATGTTTCTATCTAATCCGGAGTTTGATCTAAGACTCCTATAGTCTACGAGGACATCTCTTTTCCGTTTGAGTGGCGGATAATCTGACCTTCCGCGAGATATATCACATCTTCTGATATGTTGGTCGCGTGATCGGCCACCCGCTCAAGATTTCTCGATACCGCCAGAAGCTGAATATAGTAGTCGACCTTTTCGGGCCGAAGCGTGATTTCAGTCTTGATTTGTTCGTACATCTGGCGATGAATGGCGTCGATCTCATCGTCGGACCGGAGTACTTCAAGCGCCAACTCTGGTTCCATGGTGACAAGCGCATCGAGACTCTTTCTCAACATCGCCTGTACTTTTTCCCCCATTTTCTTGAAATCAAACTGGGTTGGAACCGGTTCGCCCTTTGACAAATCGGCCGCTCGCTCAGCTATGTTCACCGCCAAATCGCCGATCCGCTCCAGGTCATTGTTGATTTTGAGAATTGCCACTACGACCCGAAGATCGATCGCCACCGGCTGGTGGAGCGCCATTATCTTAAGGCACTCTTCTTCGATATCCACCTCGATCGTATCGATTAAGTGGTCATCGCGAATGACCTGATCAGCCATGCGGGAATCCCGTGAAATGAGCGACTTGACCGCGCCGCGAAGGGCTTCTTCTACCCGGGTGGCTAACCCGACGATTTCAGACTTGAGGTTATCGACCTCACGTATTAAGTGTCTGGACAATGGACTTCCTTACTTGAAGATGGGAAACTATACGGATAATTTGGCAGAGCGCCACAAAAAAGTCAAATTCGCCGAATTGCGGGGACAGAGGGGCGTTCAGCGCGAGCGGCCGATGAGATTTGATGACTGACTGATACTCTGCTCCTCCAGCGTATGCCTGCCTTCGACAGACGACGGTTCAAGCCGGCTACCACTGGAGTCGTGCAGAGATGATTCCGCTATCTCAAAAACATAACCGACGAGCATGGTAGGACCGTTGGTGGTCGATTGTATAGCACACCCCTGTTCGGATACCCACTTGGAGCGACTGTGGTCGGTCTTTACTCTATATTCCAGGTGAAACGCCGCATGGTCTCGCACCGCCTGACGAATTTTGTGACTGACTATCTCACGGTCTTCCGGTAAGATCAACGTGTTCCAGGGGATGCCATTCTCGCCGACCAATTCTCCGACTTCAAACCCCGTGATCGACTTGCATCCATCGCTGACAAATGACATGTGCCGATCCTCATCGGACAAACATCGATACGCCATACCAGGAAGATTGGAAAGGAGGATAAGGATGCCTTCTTCATTTCGCAATAGGGCCGATTCTCTATCGAAGACAGTCTGCTGGGAATGCGATAGTTGATTGAGATAATGGCGAGAAATGAGATACACCAACA
>JBGAWZ010000070.1:0-7251 GCA_044227335.1 Candidatus Zixiibacteriota bacterium
GAAGATGTAGTCGAGTCGCTCAAAAACGGCAAGCACGGCGGATTTTCCACCGATGTCTGGTATTCCGATCCGCCGGTCAATTCGCCGCTCATCGGTGCGCCGAATTGTATATTCATGCCGCATGTTGGCGCGGAAACGAAAGAGAATATGCTTCGCATCGGCCAGATCATCGAACGCCTGATCGCCGACCATATGAAGCAGTTGGGATAAATCGTAGGTCGGGTTGCGACGATCCGCATTGCGGAACGAGCTACCCGACAATGTTGTGGTGTCAGGGGCCCTCACCTGACACATGTAGGGCGGGTCCGTCATAAAACCCGCCAATCAGAGTCGTGAGAATGAAAAAGTAGGTCGGGTTCCGCAGGGTTCCGCGAACAGCGGGAAACCAGAAACCCGACATAATCTCGAATAGAAAAAAGGAACCACATATGTCCCCCAATACGCTGAATTTTAACCCCGGCCCGGCCATTCTCCCCGCCGATGTCCTCAAGATCGTTCAAGGCGAACTACTGGACTACAAAGGCACCGGGATGTCGATCCTCGAAATCTCCCACCGGGCGGCGGAATTCGACGAAATCAACAACGCCGCGGTCGCGCTCACCAAGGAAATTCTCGGCCTGCGCGATGGCTACCACGTCCTTTTTGTCGGTGGTGGCGCCTCGACCCAATTCGCCATGATCCCAATGAACTTCCTGCGTAAAGACCAGACCGCCGCCTACACCGACACCGGAAGCTGGGCCAACAAAGCCGCCAAAGAAGCCAAGCTGTTCGGCAATGTGGCCGTGGTAGCATCATCGAAAGAAGATTCCTACAAGTGGATTCCTAAGAACTCCGATATCAAGATTCCCGCCGATGCTGTCTATTTCCACACCACTTCGAACAACACCATCTACGGCACCCAGTGGCAGGAATTCCCTGATACGGGAACTGTGCCGCACATTTGCGATATGTCGTCGGACTTCTGCTCGCGCAGACGCGATTTCAACAAATTCGACATGATCTATGCCGGTGCGCAAAAAAATATCGGCCCGGCGGGGGTGACCATGCTCATCATCCGAGATGAAATGCTCGCCAAGTGCAAAGACGGCAACCCGACCATGCTTGATTACCGCACCCACGCCAAAGAAAATTCGCTCTATAACACGCCGCCGGTCTTTGCGATTTATGTGGTGAAACTTGTGCTGGAGTGGATCAAGAAAGCGGGCGGGCTATCAGCAATAGAGAAAGTCAACTACGCCAAAAAAGAGCGGATTTACCAGATGGTCGACCTGCATCCGGATTTCTACAAAGGGACAGTCAACCACGACAGCCGCTCCTGGATGAACCTGACATTTCGCCTGCCGAGCGAAGACCTTGAAAAGAAATTCCTAGCCGAAGCCAAAGCGAACAAGTTCGTCGGCCTCAAAGGCCACCGCTCGGTCGGCGGCGTGCGCGTGTCGCTCTATAACGCCATGTCGCTTGACGGCGCGGACACATTAGCCGGCTTCATGGAGCAGTTCTACCGCGCGAATAAGTAGAAGTAGGTCGGGTTGGCAATCCCGCTTCAGCGGGATTTGACTACCCGACATCTTTGTATTGTAGGTCGAAACCCCTGCGGTTTCGACTTTCCTTTTAGTGTCACCCGGGCCGAAGAGCCGGGGCCCAGCCACCGATACGAACATCAGCATCAATACGCAATTCCGGATTGCTTCACTCCGCAGTTAGTAGACAACTAACACGACAATTATGCTTGCTGAAAATCGTCCACCTATTTGATTACATATGCAGACGCAGTGTTGCGTCATTGGATAGGTAAGGAGGGGTTGTTGCCCATGAAACATGTTCTATTGATTGTGGCCGTAACGGTAACCGCCGTAGTGTGGTTATCCTGCGATTCTGATTCTCCAACTTCGACCGCACCCCCTAATCAAATTCCCGACCTGAGCCAAACTCCGCGTGAAAATCGCGAGGCAGAGATGGCCGCCGCCGTTCTCTCCGGTGAGGTGATGGCCCCGCAGTATCTGTATGAACGCGTCCTTTGTGATCTTCAGAAAATCAGAGAGGAATTCGGCGATTCACTTCCGGTTAGAAACATCGGATTCTGGCCACACTGGATCGCGAGTGCGATCTCAGCTCGAATTGACAGCGTTACACTCGCCGACTCGACCACCGGGGCACAGCTCATACTTGATTCACTCAATTCCGTATACCGCTGCATTTCCATGGTAAAGTATTATTCGTGGTGGGAACTTAAGTTCCAGGGAGTGTTGAACCCGTTTGCGCTTACAGAAATCTATTCGGGTGTCCCAGGAATGGAAGAGATATGCCCTGCGATCAACGGTCTCGGCGATTGGTCGTTCTTCAGTCTTTCATTTTCAAGTAGAGATCAAATTCGATATTTCTTCAGGTATGGATTTGGCGATTGTCCCTCCGGCTGCATTAATTCAATAGTCTTCTATTTCAGCACTACAAATAGAACAATCACTTACCACGGTTATTATCCACATGACCTACACAATCCTGAGGCGCGGCCCGATTGGTATGACGCGGCATTCGAAGCATTCAAAACTGTCATGTATCCGGATTGCTGGAGCGCCGACTCGACCTGAATCCCTACACCCACCCCTGCTTCTTGTAGAAATCAAAGCTCATCTTGATTGCCTCGGCGATCTGCTTTTTCATGCCGGCGTCGAGCGACTTGATGTGAAAACAGGTTTTCCCCTTAAGCGTCTTCATCAGTTCCGGCGCGATCTTCTTGTACAGCGACGGTTCGCAGTACACCGACATCAAATAGAACCCCACATAGTTGCTCTGGATAATTGCGGCGCCGAAGTAGATCTCCGGCTTCTTTCGCCCGGCAATGACTACTTCCTTCTTTGACACCAGTTCATACCGGCTCTCGAAATCCGAGTTCGCCACCAACGGCGGCTCGTACTTGGCAAGCATCTTTTTGATCTCTTTGAATATCTCAAGTCGGTTGTCCGGCTTCTTCGCGGGCATACGGTCTCCTGTTATTTAGTGAACTTGGACTTTCCAAATCAACATTATGCGCCTTCCGAGGTCAAGGCCGTCGGCACTTGACAATTATTCGCTATCTGAGAACTTACCGGTGCGCCCAACTTCTGTCGGCGCCGTGGTGATCGTGTGTATTTCATCGAAGGAGGATGGCATGAAATATCTAATCGTCGCCCTCGCGTTCGTCTCTCTTACATTCAGCGCCGCCGATACCGCCGCTGAGGACCGTCGAGGATTCGTAAGCGGCTTGTCACTCGGAGTTGCACCGGTCACAAAGTTCAGCATCGGACAATTCCACGAATCCGGCACGGCTCTGATCGTCGACGCCCTAGGCGCTTACTGTTGGGATGATCGCAATTTGATCCTCGCCCGAATGAATATCTCCGTTCGCAATTCCGATTACTTTACCGAAATGGGACGGGGGGTCACTCATCTCGACGGCTCCCCATTGGGCGATCAACACCTTACCCAAGTATTCGAAGGAGTAGGATGGGGGCATTATGTTCGCACGACAACAAAGTCTGTCTATTTCAATTTCGTCTTCGGACTGCTTGCATTCAGCGCCGACGACTTTGGCCGCAACGACATTGGATATGCCGGATTGACCGAGCTCGGCTACCAGTTTGACCGGCATTTTCAGATTGGAGCGTTTCTATTGGTCGGGAAAACCGAAGACAACGGAATCCCCTACCATCACACGCAGGCGGGGGTGCTGCTGACGTATCTGAAGTATTGACCAGTCGTAGGTCAATCTCGTCTTCGGGGTTGACATGGCGTCATGCCTCCCGGCGTGACGCTTTTTCGATATGAACAGGTGTCAGGGCGGGAGCCCCGACACCATATTGATTCATGCACTACCAACTCCCCCCCCAAAACAAAATCCAGCGGCGACGGTGACAGCGCCGACGCCGCTGGTATGAAAATGGCTCCGGGACAGGACCGGCGCCAGGGAGGGGGATTACCGACATGGAGCCGGCGGCGTGTAGCTGATATACAAAAAGTCTATCAACGCCACGATATCGCCAAGATCAATGCCCGGCAATCCGTCGCAGTTCGCTTCGCCCTCACAGCAAAGCGAGTTCCGCGAGACATACATGTAATCCATCAGTCGTGTTATGTCCGATATATCCACTCTCTGCTCTATATCACAATCAACATTCCCCGACCATTGCCACCCGCATCCGTGATAGGCGCCGCCGGGAAATTCCACCGGCACCAGAAAACCGATCGTGTCCGAGGCCTCCGCCCACTCGATACTCCCCGTGCCCAGATAAGAAAAAAGTGGTCCGGGGCTAATGGTGGGGAATCCATTTGGCCCCGGACCGAGCGGGGAGGCGAGAACATTTGTGTACGGGCCGTCGAACTGCCAACCCAGTATCACCAGCGACGGCATCTGCGAAGTCGGGATGATGTGTCCTTTGACTATGAAAAAGAACGCACCGAGGACATCGGTGTATGTCAGACCCACGACATGGTTGACCGTGTCGTTGGTGAAATAAGCGGTGTCGGTGGAGGTAGATGCCAAATCGGGCGCATAGGCCGGCACTGGCAGGTGAAGGGGGCCGGGAACCGATCCATTTTCCGTGGCTCTCACCTGTCGGGTCGGGACCCAGCAAAGTGCGGGAATAATTAGTGCCGAGAGATAAAACGAAATGTGCGGACTCGGCATGCTACCTCCTTCGAAACACCAAAAACGCAAAATCCAAAGACAACGAAGTAGATAGCTATGCTACAATACGAGAACGCTCACTTGTCGAAAAGGGTTAGGGCTTTAGTTCGATAGCAGTAGTTTGATAAGATGAGTATAGCAAAAGTCCGAAAATACGTCAAGAGAAAATTTTGGGGTGCGGTCAGGCGTCCTCACCTGACCGCGTCGGTGTCGGGTGGGGACGCCCGACACCACAAGGGTCTTATGTACATAGAAACTGCGCGTGGCACACATCCTCGTGCGCTTCGTCGTTATTAGATGCGTAGCTCCCTTGTAGGTCGAAATCCCCTGCCGCGACCCTGTCGCGGTCGCCCGAAGCGCGAGGTTTCGACATCTTCTTCCCGTGAACTGCAGACACCCTCGTCTGCCCGTTTCTACGGTTTCTTCTCGTCTTCTTCCAAATGAAACCGGTGAATAATCCGATGGTACACCGGCGCGGCCAAAATCCCAAACACCGCCAGGAAAACCACCCCGCTGAAAATCGCATAGAATGACGCAAACAACTTGGCGCTGTCTGATGTCAGCATATCAACCGGTCCCATCCCACCTAAAATCATCGAAGCATTGAGGAGGGCGTCGACCCACGAAAGCCCGGCTGTCCACCGATATCCCAATATGCCGATAAGTAGCGCCACTGCCAGCACTGACACCCCGATCACACCGTTGTTAAGCATTCTTCGGGCGAACGCACTGCCCGAAATCAGGGGTTGGCGACGGTGTTCAAATAGAAACACCCCCGACCGCTTTGCTTTTTCGTCCTTGGTCATGCACCCCAATGTCACTGCGAGTAAGTTGCCCCCGCAAGATTGAACTTGAATGGATCCGTCGTAGGGCGAGTCCGTCATAAAACCCGCCAACTTGTGGTGTCGGGCGTCCTCACCCGACACCAATTTCGGTCAGGTGAGGACGCCTGACCGCACATTCGTGTCTATGTAGAAACTCGACACATTTCCTACTTCACTCCGCCCAATTCTTTCATCCTCGCCAATCTTTCAGGCTCGTCGCGCACCAGCCACTGGTCTTTGGCGAGCGACTCATACGCCCTGGCAAACCACAGCCCGGCCTTCGCCGAATCTCCCTTGGCCAAATACAACTCGCCCAGCTCTTCAAACACATACCCGTCCGGTTCGCCCGCTTCAGCATACTCTTTTTCAAGTACGATTTGAGTAGCCAGCGCTGAGTCGAGTTTCCCCAGCATACGGTCTGTCTTGGCGATACACCACTTGGCGATTCTGATCGTGTTTGGCTTCCCCTGCTGTAATCTGAAGGCGAGCGCCTTTTCAAAAATGGTCAGGGCCGAGTCATACGACTTCTGCCCAAAGTAGGTCCACCCCATATTGTTGTACAAACTTCCCAGCCAGTTCCGGGCTTTCTGATCAGCCGACTGCTCGGCCATCGCCGCCGCTTTCTGGTTCCACTCCATCTTTTTTTCAACCGGAGCGACAATGGCCAACATATGCAGTGCGTCGACCGCGAAGAAATCGAGTTTTGCGCTCGCCGCTTTCTCCGAGGCCTCCAAAAAGAGCGGCTCCGATTCGGCCTGCCTCTTCGACGAATTCAGCGCTCGCCCTCTTTCTAACAGATACCGCACTTCTGCTTTTGCGCCGGCTGATGGCAAGAGCGCCTTAACTTCATCGAGCACCGCGTGTGCCGAATCGAACTTCTGTTGAAGTCCGAGTGTCCGCGCGATCTGCGTCAGCAGTTCGGCATAGTAGCCGGTGTCGCCGGTTGCTTTGGCAGAAGGGAGTAGTTCACGGAATTTCGCTTCGGTCTGATCGGGATGATCGTAGTCCCACCACGAATCAAAGTCGGGTTTGGTAGAATCCGGCGGAGTTGACATAGTAAGCGCGCTCCATACGAGAAGTTGGAAGATCATCTATCTATCCCTTTTTCGGTAAGGTTGAATACGTACAACTATCATATTAGGTTTCCCTGGCACACGCAAGGTATCGCACACACGAGAGTGATCGGCCGATTCGGAAGATCGGACGATGTAAGTCTCTGTTTACCATATCGTTGAAACGTCTATCGCGTTTAATGATGAGCTGGTCGGCGACTGTCAATGGGCTTGACTTTTTCACCCAAAATCCGTTCAATTGGTGGTTCCGAACTCCCCGCAAGCGGGGATGTGACCCACACGACACAAGGAGATGCCTTGAAGGCCAAGGAAATGACCGAAGTCACCTACCCGGATCTGTTTGAGAAGTGTTACAACTTTACAGCCCCCGATGAAGTCCGGGCGATGGGGATCTACCCGTATTTTCATCCGATTCAGTCGGCGCCGGGTAACGAAGTCATCGTCGACGGCAAAAAGTGCATCATGGTCGGGTCGAACAACTACTTAGGTCTTGTCAATCATCCCAAAGTAAAACAAGCGGCGGCCGACGCCGCGCTCGAGTTTGGTTCCGGTTGCACCGGCTCGCGATTCTTGAATGGCACCCTCGACCTTCATCTTGAACTTGAACGGCGTCTGGCTAAATTTGTCAAACGCGAAGCGGCCCTTTGTTTCTCAACCGGCTTTCAAACCAATCTCGGGACCATCTCGTGCC